>JALVVO010000287.1 GCA_027023345.1 Thermaceae bacterium | reverse complement strand
CACGGCGAGGCCCTGATCCAGGCCTACCTGCGCTTCCTCGGCTGGTAAGTTAAGGCCGTGGAGCGACTTCTTGAGGTGATGCGGCGGCTCAGGGCGCCGGACGGCTGCCCCTGGGACCGAAAGCAGACCCACGCCACGCTCGTGCCCTATCTGCTCGAGGAGGCGGCCGAGGCCGCCGACGCGATCCTCTCGGGCGACGTCGAGCGCATGAAGGAGGAGCTCGGGGACGTTCTCCTCCAGGTCGCCTTCCACTCGGTGATCGGGGAGGAGGAGGGGACCTTTTCCTACCCCGAGGTCGAGGAAGCGATCGTCGAAAAGCTCATCCGCCGCCACCCCCACGTCTTCGGGGACGCGAGGGTCAAGGACGCGGACGAGGTCCTCCGGAACTGGGAGAAGCTCAAAGCGAAGGAGGGTAAGAAAAAGTCTCCCTGCGACGGGGTCCCGGCGGCGCTCGGGGCGCTCGCCCGGGCGCGGAAGGTGCAGGAAAAGCTCGGCGAGCCCCCGGGGGACGAGGCGTCGGTGCGGGAAGCCCTGGAAAGGGGCGACCTGGCTGAGCTGCTCTGGCGGGTGGTCGCGCTCGCCCGCGCCCGGGGCGAGGACCCGGAGGCGGCCCTTCGCGAGGCGGTGGAGCGTCGTTGTTCGAGCCCGTCCCCAAGCGGCTGAACCCCCCGCCGGGGCTCCGCCCGGCGGCGGTTTTGGTGCCGGTCTGGGCCCCGGGGGAGCTCGCGGCCGGCGAGCTCCTCTTCACCGTTCGGGCCCCCCACCTTCCCCACCACCGGGGGCAGATCAGCTTCCCCGGAGGGCAGCTGGAGCCGGGCGAGGGGCCGGAGGAGGCGGCGCTCCGGGAGGCGTTCGAGGAGGTTCGCCTTGCGCCCGAGCGGGTACAGGTGTTGGGGGCCTTGCCCCCGGTGCTCTCGCCGGCGGGGTTTTGGGTCTTGCCGGTGGTGGGGCAGGTCTCGGCGCCCGCCGAGCTCGTGCCGAACCCGGAGGAAGTGGCCGAGGTCTTCTTCGCCCCCATCCCCGAGCTCCGCGCCGCGCGGGCCTGGCCGGAGTGGCGGAGGGGCCGCTACGTCTGGCACTACCCCTGGCGGGGCCGGGACATCTGGGGGGTGACCGGGAACATCCTTCACGAGTTTCTCGCTAGGCTAGGAGGAAAGGAGGCGGAATGAAGCGGGTCGCGATCTTGATCGAGGATCTCTTCAACGAGTTCGAGCTCATCTACCCCTACTACCGGGTGCAGGAAGCGGGCTTTGAGGCGCTCCTTGTGGGCCCCGAGGCGAGGGTGTATAAGAGCAAGTCCGGGGTGGCGATGCGGGCGGCTGCGGCCGCTAGTGAGGTGGACCCCGCCGAGCTCGCCGGCCTCGTCATCCCCGGCGGGTACGCCCCCGACCGGCTCCGGCGGCACGGGGCGGTGCTCGAGCTCGTCCGCGCCGTGGACCGGGCGAAAAAGCCCATCGCCGCCATCTGCCACGCCGGCTGGGTGCTGATCAGCGCCGGGGTGGTGAAGGGCCGCCGGCTCACCGGCTACTTCTCGATCAAGGACGACCTCGAAAACGCCGGCGCCGTCTACCTCGACGAGGCCCCGGTGGTGGACGGGAACCTGGTCACCGCCCGTGACCCCGGGGACCTGCCGGTTTGGCTTGGCCCCTTCCTAAAACTGCTCGGGTAGCCCGGGGGCGCCGAGCGCCTCGGGGTCGAAGGGGATCGCCCAGGCCTCGTCCCCGGGGTTCAGGTTGCGGTCCGGCGGCACCGCGACGAGGGCGTGGCCGGTGGCCATGGTGCGGATCGCCCCCGAGGACTGGTTGCCGGCGCTCTTTGCCACAAAGCCTCCGTCCGGACGGTAGAAGAGCGCCGCCCGGCGGAAGGCGACCTTGCCCTTCGCCCCCTTGAAGAAGTCCCCGGTCCGCACCCGGATCCGCCGGTAAGGGGGGTCGGTGCGGCCGAGCATGGCGAACAGCATCGGCCGGCCGTAGAGGAAGAAGACCACCATCGCGCTCACCGGGTTGCCGGGGAGGCCGAAGACCAGGGTGTCTCGGTAGCGGCCGAAGATCGGCGGGTGGCCGGGGCGCTGGAGGATCTTCCAGAAGTAGATCTCGCCCTCTTCCGCAAGCAGCCTTCGCACCAGGTCGTACTCGCCCATGCTGACGCCGCCGCTCGTGAGGAGAAGATCCAGGTCGCCGCCGGCGGCGAGCTGGTCCTTGAGCTCGGGGAGCGCGTCCCTCGCCCGCCCCAGGGTCACCGGCTCGCCCCCCGCCGCCTCGACCAGGGCGGCGACCGCGTAGCTGTTCGAGTCGTAGACCCCGCCATGGGGGAGAGGCTCCCCCGGGGCCACCACCTCGTCGCCGGTGGAGAGGATGCCGACGCGGGGCCTTCGCACCACCGGCAGCTCGGCGTGGCCCATGGCGGCGGCGAGGCCGATCCGGCCGGGGGTGAGGAGGTCGCCCTTTTTGAGGAGGACCTCGCCCTTTTTGAAGTCGTCGCCCCTCGGACGAATGTCTTTGGCCGAGGCGGGCTTGAAGACGAGGACCCGCTCCCCCTCGCGGCGGGTATCCTCCACCGCCACCACCGCGTCGGCGCCCTCGGGCAGGGGGGAGCCGGTGTAGACCGCGACCGCCTCCCCGGGGCCGAGCGCGCCCGAAAACGGCCGCCCCGCCGGGGACTCGCCGACGAGACGGAGCACCGCCGGGTTCTCCCGGCTCGCCCCCTCGGTGTCGGCGGCGCGGACGGCGTAGCCGTCCACCGCGGTGTTGGCCACGTCGGGATGGTCGCAGAGCGCCGCCAGGTCCTCGGCCAGCACCCGGCCGCGGGCGGCCGCGAGCGGCACCCGCTCGGTCTCGGCGATGGGTTTTGCGTGCTGGCGCACGATCCTGAGCGCCTCGTGCACGGGGATCTCGGTTTGCATCGCGAGGAAAGTTTACTCCACCCGGGCGTAGAGGTAGCCGTCGCCGTACGCGCCCAGGTTGGGGAAGAAAAAGTAGCGCGAAAGCCGCCCCTCGCGCACGAATTCCGCCTTCTCCAGCACCCGGTGGCTGGCCGCGTTCTCGACGTGGGCGGTGGCGTAGACCCGGTGGGCGCCGTGGGCGAGGAGCCATTCGGCGAGGCCTCGGACCGCGCGGGGCGCGATCCCCCGGCCCCATTGGGCGCGGGCCAGGGCGTAGCCGAGCTCGAGGCCATACCGGCTCCAGTGGACCGAGAGGCTTCCCACCGGCTTGCCCTCCACCTCGATCAGGTAGGCGAGCGTGCGGCAGGGAAGGAGCAGCCCCTCGCTCTCGGCCCAGGCCCGGGCCCACCTTCGGAGCGCCGCCCGGCTTTCGTCTACGTCCCGGTGGGAGGCGAAGCTCAGGTACCGCGTCACCTCGGGGTCGCTCGCCCAGGCGAAGAGCGCCGGCGCGTCCTCCGGCCGGGGGCGCCTTAGGCGCAGGCCGGGGAGGGAGAGCGCGGCGGGAAGCGGGGTCACCGCACCCACCTCCGGAGGAGGAGGTTGAAAAGCGCAAGCGCCGCCACCCCGGAAAGGCCATAAAACCCCACCAGGGCCGCCGGCCCCTCGACCAGGTAGGAGGGAAGGAACGACCAGACCCGAACCCCGGAGAGGAAGAGCGCCGCCGGGGTCACCGCCCGGCCCCACTCCCGGAAGAGGATCAGCCCCGGGGCCAGGAGGACGCCGAGCACCAAGGTGAAGAAGACTTGGGCCGCGGGCGTCCCGCCGGCGAGCAGGCTCGGGAGCTGCCAAAGCCCCCAAAGCGCGCCGAGCGCCAGGGAGGCGGGCCAAAACCCCTGCTCCCGGAAGCGCTCCCAGAGGTAGCCCCGCCAGAAGATCTCGCCGCCCAAGGCGAAGACGAGGCCCACGCTCAGGCTGACGAGGAGCCCGTAGCCCCCGAGGTAGAGCCAAAAGGCCGGTCCCGAGGGGCCGTGGCCGAGCGCCCCCTGGACCGGCTCTACCCCCCGCCAGGTGCCGAGCGGCAACGCGAGCAAGACGCTGAGGGCGGCGAGCAAGGGCGGGAGGAGGAGGGCGAGGGCCCAGTACCGGTTGGGCTCGCCGAAGACCGGAAAGCGGACCCCCTCCCGGCGGGCGAAGAAGAGCCCGACGAGCGCCGGGGTCCAGCTATAGAGCAGGGAGGCGAGGGGCACCGCGAGCCCCTCCTGGGGCGCGAAGAGCGCGAAGGCGAGCCCCTCCAGGGCGGCCATGCCGAGAACCCAGTAGAGCGCCGGCATGGGGCCATTTTCTCACCTCGCCGGGCTAGCATGGGATCGTGCGCCTCCTTTGGCTATTTCTCCTCGCCCTTCTCGCCGCCTGCGGCGCCGACCAGGGGCTGCCCGCCGAGCCGCTCCGCCTGCCGGCCGGTTCCCTTCCCCCCGCCTACCTCGGCGAGCCCTACCGGGCCGAGCTCTTCGCCGCCGGGGGCCTGCGCCCGTACAGCTACGAGCTACGCGGCAAGCTGCCCGAGGGGCTCGTCTTCAAAGGCGGCGTGATCTCGGGGACCCCGAGGGCTAAGGGCAAGGCCCGCTTCGAGGTGACGGTGAAGGACGCGGCGCTTTCGGCGGTGACGAAGAGCTTCGTCCTCGTCGTGGGTGACCCGCCTCCGCCGGCGTTTGATTTCGTCCTGCCGCCGGTGGCGGTGGCCGACCCCTTCGTCGCGGTGGTGCGGCTATCGGGCCGACGGACCTTGGGGTTCGAGGCCCGCTTCGTGCTCAGGGACCTCAAGCCCGATCTGAAGACGCTCCGGGTGACCAAGGGCGCCCTTTACCTGGCCCGCTTCGACGAAGAGACCAATGTACTCGGGCTCGACCTCGCCTACTTCCAGCCCGCCGCAAGCGGCGAGGTCTTTCGCCTCACCCTGGTGCCCGAGAAGAAGGCGCTCTTCAAGAAGATCCCCTACGAGGCCCGCTTCCTGGACGCGAAGGGGAAGCCCTTCGCCGCCTCCGAGCGGGTGGCGTTTGCGCCTTCGAAGACCGGGAAGTACGCGTTTACCGACCTCGTGCGTCTCGCCCGAAACTGGGGAAAGCGGGCGGAAAAGGGGAAGGCGCTCGAGGGCGACCTGAACCGGGACGGCCGGGTGGACGAGGCCGACCTCGCCCTCCTCCGCGCCGACTACCGCTGGGCCTGGCCCGAGAAGAAGCCGAAACCCCTTCAGTCCCAGGGCTCGCCCCGGAAGAGCTCGAGCATTCCCGAAGCGAGCTCCTCCTTACCGTAGTCGGCGGGCTCCATCACCTGTGGGGGGCAGCTCTCCACGCAGGCGTGGCAGCCGGTGCAGCGGGCGAGCTCGAGCTCGAGCACCCGCTCCTCGCCGTCCCGGTAGCGCCGGATCGCCGAGGTGGGGCAGACGTTCTGGCAGACCGGGCAGAGGGTGCAGCCCTCTTCGACCTGCACCCCGGGCCAGCGCACCTCGCTCGCCCGTAGGGCGGCGAGCCGGCGAAGCCGGAGCTCGGCGGGAAGGGGTTCCTCCTCCTCGGGGACGAGCTCGGGGGGCGGCGCGGGGAGCGCCTCGGCG
>JALVVO010000286.1 GCA_027023345.1 Thermaceae bacterium | reverse complement strand
TCCTCGACGATCGTCTCCTCGCTCCAGCCGGGCTCGGCGGCCTCGGCCGGGGGCGCCTCGGCCTCCTCCTCTAGGAGGTCGAGCTCGAGCTCAAACTCGGCGGTCAGCTCCGTGGCCGGCTTCCCCTGGGGCTCGCTGGGGATGAGCTCGTCGAGGGGGATGCCCTCCTTTTCCAGCGCGGCGCGGGCGGCCTCCAGGTCGGCCTCGCCCTCGGGGGGCGGCGGCTCCCCGGGCGGGGGCCCCTCGAGGGTCACCTCCCCGGCCATCACCTTGGCCAGGAAGTTCAGGATGTCGCGCTCGGTGATCTCGCCCTCGGGCCCGGTGCCCTGGATCTTGCGCCAGTCGATCCCGTTCTCCTCAGCGAGGCGCCGCGCCAGCGGGGTGATCTTGGGCTCGCTCATTTGCTCCATCATAGCCCAGGGGTACCCTACGGGCGCCACGGAATGCCCGTCGGTACCAGGGGGCGTCCAGGGGCTCGACGACCACCCCCCGGTCGGAGGCGTGGACGAAGCGACCGCCCCCCAGGTAGATCCCCACGTGGTCCACGGCCTCGCCCGAGAAGCTGAAGAAGACCAGGTCCCCGGGCCCGGGCTCGGAAACGGGGGGAAGGCTTTCGAACATGGCCCGGGAGGTGCGGGGAAGCCGGACCCCGAGCCTTTGGTAGACCCGGAGGACCAGCCCCGAGCAGTCGAACCCTCCCTCGCCGGTGCCGCCGTAGCGGTAGGGGGTGCCGAGGTAGGGGCTCACCAGGGCCTCGAAGTCGGGGCCGGGGATCGTGAGCACCTCGCCCACCCGGATGAGGTCCCCCTTGAGGCCGTTCGCCCGCTGGATCGCCTCCACCGTGGTGCCGTAGCGGCGGGCCAGCGAGAAGAGCGTGTCCCCGGGCTTTACCCGGTATTCCCAGGCGAACGCAAGCCCAAGAATCAGCCAAAGCCCGAGGAGCCTCGGCATCAGGCCTCTTCCGCGGGGAGCCGCCCGCCCTCGGCCCAGAGGATGAGCGGCTTCAAGAGCAGCGGCGCGAGCAGGGTGGTGAGCACCACCATGAAGATCACCACCGCGAACTGGGCCTCGTCGATCGCCTTGTTGGAGAGGCCGATGGCGGCGACGATCAGGCCGACCTCGCCCCGAGGGATCATGCCCACGCCCACCACGACCGCGTTCTTGAGCCCCTGGGTGAGGGCGGGCACGAAGGTGACCAGCTTGCCGACGATGGCGATCAGGCCGACGATCAGGCCGGCGACGATGACCTCGCTGCTCCCGAGCGCCTTCAGGTCGAGGAGGATCCCCATGTAGGCGAAGAAGATCGGGGCCAGGAAGCCCTCGAGCGCGTGCACTGGCTGGCTGAGCCCCTGCTCCTCGGCCACCTCGGCCATGATCATGCCGGCGAGGAAGGCGCCCACGATCGGGGCGAGGCCGATGCCCTTGGCGAGCGCCGCCATCCCCAGGGCGAAGACCACCGCGGTGCCGTAGGGGGACTGGAAGGGGATCCGGTCGAACGGCACCCGCCGCACGAGCGGCACCGCCGCCATCGCCAGCCCCACGAAGACCGTCGAGATCACGATCAGCCGGACCACCACCCCGGTTTCCACGGTGCCGGTCTGGGCGATGCCGGAGACGATCGCGAGCACGATCAGGCCGAGGATGTCGTCGATCACCGCGGCGCCCAGGATGATCCGGCTGTAGGGCCGGGAGAGCACCCCGAGCTCCTGCAGCACCCGGGCGGTGATGCCGACGCTGGTGGCCACCAGGGCGGCGCCAAAAAAGAGCGAGGCCACCGTGTTGTGCCCCGAAAAGACCGAGAAGTAGTAGCCGCCGACGAAGGGCAGGATGACGCCCACGAAGGCCACTAAAAACGCCTCCTTGCCCACCGCTAGCACGTCCTTGAGCCGGGTCTCGAGCCCCACCATGAAAAGCAGGAAGATGGCGCCGACCTCGGCGATGAACTCGAGGGTGTGCCCCTCGTGCACGAGACCCAGGATCGAGGGGCCGATGATCACGCCGGCGACCAGCTCGCCGATCACCGCTGGCTGCCCGAAGCGGCGGAAGAGCCAGCCCATGAACTGAACCGCGAGGACCAGGACGAAGAGCTCGAAGAGGAGTTGGGCGACGGTAGGCGCGGCTTGTTCCATCAGCGTCCCTCCTCCAAAAAGAGCCTCAGGAAGTCGCTCCGGGTGAGGATGCCCACCACCCGGTTTGCCTCGTCCACCACCGGGACCCGCCGGAAGTCGTTCTCGATCAGGGTCTTGAGCGCGTGCCAGAGCCCGTCCTCGGGGCGCAGGGTGGGCACCTTGGGGCGCATCACTGCCCGGACCGGGGTCTTCTCGTAGCGGTGGAAGATCTCGGCGTAGTCGCCGGGGTCGATCCAGTCCTCGAAAAGCTTCAGGGCCTCGACATCGGAGTGGGGGATGAGCTCGGGGTGGGGGAGGAGGTCGTCCACCTCGACCACCCCGAGGAGCTTGCCCTCGGCGTCGGTGACCGGTAGCCCGCCGAAGCGGTTTTCCAGCATCTTGCGGGCGGCTTGGGCGATGGGTTCCTCCGGCCCCACCGCCAGGGGGTCGGGCGTCATCAGCTCGGCGACGCGCATGGTTCTATGCTAAACGGGGATGGCGGCGGAAGCGCTAGTCGTCAAGCTGGGCGGATCGCTCGGCGGGGCCGAGCCGGCCCTCGCCGAGGTGGCCGGCTACGCGGGGGCGGTGGTCTTGGTCCACGGCGGCGGTCCTCAGATCGGCGCCCACCTCGAGCGCCTGGGGTTCTCCACCCGCTTCGAGGCCGGCGAGCGCGTGACCCCGCCGGAGCAGCTCGAGGCGGTGGAGATGGTCCTGACCCGGCTGGGCAAGTGGCTCGCCCACGCGCTTTCCGAGCGGGGGCGGGCGGCGGTGGCGGTCTCCGGGCGGGACGCCGGCTTCCTCCGGGCCCGGGCCGAGGCGAGGCTTGGCCGGGTAGGCCGGATCGAGCGAGTGGACGCCTCCCTGCTCTTCGCCCTGCTCGAGCAGGGCTACACCCCGGTGGTGAGCCCGATCGCCGTCGACCACGAGGGGGCACTCAACGTCAACGCCGACCTGGCGGCGGCGGCGGTGGCGGGGGCGATCGGTTGGCCGGTGGTCTTCTTCACCGACGTCCCCGGCGTCCTCGCCGACCCCAGCGACGAGAGCAGCCGCTACCCGGTGCTCGCCCGCGCGGAGGCCGAGGCCCTCATGGCCCGAGGGACGATCGCCGGGGGGATGGTGCCCAAGGTGGCGGCGGCGTTCCTCGCGCTCGAGGCCGGCGCCCCCTGGGCCGCCATCGCCCGGGGCGAGCCCGGCGTGCTCGCCGGCGTCGCCGCCGGGCAGGCGGGCACGCGGCTCGTTTTGGAGCCGGTATAATCGCCGCGTTAGCGAAGGAGGGGGCCATGAACATTCGCACCCTGACCGTCGCCCTGGTACTCGGCCTGCTCTTGCTCTTCGCCGGGCTCAACTGGTCGGCCTTCACCGCGCCCACCCAGCTCAACCTGCTCGTGACCCAGGTAGAGGCGCCCCTGGGCCTGGTGATGCTCGGCGTGGTGCTCGTCCTCACCCTGCTCTACGTGCTCTTTTCGCTCGGGGTGGAGGCTTCGGCCCTGCTCGAGGTCCGGCGCTACGCCCGGGAGCTCTACCAGGTGCGGAAGCAGCTCGAGGACGCGGAGGCCTCCCGCTACGCGGAGCTCAAGCGCTACCTCGAGGGCGCGTTCGCCCGCGTGGAAGAGGCCCACGCCCAGCACGAGAAGGAGGTGGAGGCGCGCTTCGAGGCGCTCTTTGCCCGGCTCGCTGAGCTCGAGCGGGCGATCGGCGAAAGCGGCGAGGCCACCCAGGCCGTATTCAAGGAGGAGCTTGAGCGGCTCGTGACCCAGCTCGAGACCCTCAAGCTCCAGCACCGGGAGATCGTGCAGAAGATCGAGGCGGTGGCCGAGCGTCTCCGTGCCGAGCTCGGGGAGGCCAGGAGCTAGGGCGGTGCACGCAAACGACGCCCTCCTGACCGCGAGCCTTGCGGTGGGGCTGGGGATCTTTGCCCAGCTCCTCGCCCACCGCTTTCGCCTTCCCGCGCTGGTGCTCCTGCTCCTCTTCGGGGCGCTCTCCGGCCCCGACGGGCTCGGGCTTCTCCATCCCGCCTCCCTGGGCGAGGGACTTTCCCTGCTCGTCAAACTCGCGGTGGCCATCGTGCTCTTCGAGGGGGCGCTGGCGCTCAGGCTCGAGGACCTGCGGCGCTCGCTCTTCGAAGTGCGCCGGCTCGTCACCCTGGGCGCGGCCGTCACCTGGCTCGGGGCCAGCCTCGCCGGCTACCTCCTCGGCGGCCTCTCGCCCGGGGCCGCGGTGGTCTTCGGCGCGCTGGTGGTGGTGACCGGTCCCACCGTGGTGCAGCCGCTCCTCAAGCGGGTGGCGGTGTCGCGGCGGATCAAGGCGGTGCTCGAGGGCGAGGCGATCCTCATCGACCCGGTGGGGGCGATCCTGGCGGTGGCGGTCTTCGAGGCGGTGCTCGGCTTCCGCCAGGCCGGCGGGGCGGCGCTCCCGGAGGCCGCGCTCGGCTACCTGGCGCGGCTCGGCGCCGGCGGGCTGGTGGGGGTGCTGGCCGGGCTCGGACTCACCTGGCTCTTGAAGCAGCCGCGGTGGGTGGGGCTCGAGCTCAAGAACCTCACCGCCCTGGCCGGCGTGCTCTTGACCTACGGCTTCGCCGAGGCGGTGCTCAGCGAGTCGGGGATCATGGCGGCGGTGGCCCTGGGGCTCGTGGTCCAGCGCGGGGCCATTCCCGAGGAGCACCGGCTGAAGCGCTTCAAGGAGCAGCTCACCCTGCTCGCGATCAGCCTGCTCTTCGTGCTGCTCGCCGCCGACCTGCCGCTTGCCACGGTGCGCTCGGCCCTCCTGCCCGGCGTCTCGGTGGCGCTTTTCTTGCTCCTGGTCGTGCGTCCCCTCGCGGTCGCCCTCGCCCTTTCGGGCTCCGAGCTCGGGCTTAGGGAGCGGGTCTTTGTCGCCGCCCTCGCTCCCCGGGGCATCGTCGCCGCCAGCGTGGCCTCCCTCTTCGCGCTCTTCCTGCCCGGCGAGGGGGAGCGGCTGTTGGCGCTCGTCTTCCTCACCATCTTCGTGAGCGTGGTGGCCGCCAGCCTTCTCGCGCCCCTGCTGGCCCGGGCGCTGGGGCTCTCCTCCGCCGCCGGCCGGCTCCTGGTGGTGGTCGGGGCCGGCGGGCTAGGGCGGACGGTGGCCCGGATCCTGGCCCGGGAGGGGCGCCCGGTGGTGCTCCTCGACCGCAACCCGCAAAAGGTCCGGGAGGCCGAGCGCGAGCGGCTCTTCGTGGTGCGGGGGAACGCCCTGGAGGAGGACGACCTCGAGGCCGCCGGGGCCGACGAGGCCGGGGCCCTGCTCGCGGTGACGCCGAACCCTGAGGTCAACCTGCTCGCGGTCCAGCTCGGCCGGGAGGTCTTCGGCATTCCCCGCGCCTACCCCGCCCTCGACCCGGGGAGCGCGGGGAATGCCGAAGACCTCCCGGC
>JALVVO010000285.1 GCA_027023345.1 Thermaceae bacterium | reverse complement strand
AGGTGAGGGCGTACTGGATGAAGATCCGCATGTCCGTGGGGCCGAGCTGAGCCTTCAGGTTGCCGTCGGCGAAGCGCACCAGGCCGTGGACGTAGGCCTCGGGGTGGACCAGGACCCGGATCTTCTCCAGGGGCAGCTTGAAGAACTCCTTGGCCTCGAGCACCTCAAGGCCCTTGTTGAAGAGCGTCGCCGAGTCCACCGTCACCTTTTTCCCCATCTTCCAGCGGGGGTGGCGGAGGGCCATCTCCGGGGTGACCTGGGAAAGGTCCTCGGGCTCGTGGAGGAAGGGGCCTCCTGAAGCGGTGAGGATGAGCTCGGCGATGGCCTCCCGGGGTTCGTGGAGCATGGCTTGGAAGAGCGCCGAGTGCTCGGAGTCCACCGGCAAGAGCTCGGCGCCGTGCCGCTCCGCAAGCTCCCAGATCAGGGGTCCGGCGGCGACCATCGCTTCCTTGTTGGCTAGGGCCACCCGCTTGCCGCTTTCCACCGCAGCCCGGGTGGGGCCGAGCCCAGCGAGCCCGGGGATCGCGGCCACGGCGGCGTCGGCGGGGTGGGCGGCCACCTCCTCGGGCGACTCGGCAAAGCGGAGGTTCGGAAAGGCGCGGGCGAGCTCCGCCCGCGCCTCGGGGTGGGCGTAGACGATCTCGGGTCGGAAGGCCTCGATCTGCTCGGCGAGCTTCTCGGCGTTCCTGCCGGCGGCGAGCCCCACCACCCGAAAACCCCGCCAGCGGGCGACCTCCAGGGTCTGGGTCCCGATCGAGCCGGTGGAACCGAGGACGACGATCCTCATTTTCCGAAGAGCTCCCAGAGGTAGTAGGTGACCGGTAGCGAGAAGATCAGGCTGTCGAGCCGGTCGAGCACCCCGCCGTGCCCGGGGAGCAGGTTCCCCGAGTCCTTGACCCCGGTGTGGCGCTTGAGCATGGACTCGGTCAGGTCGCCGAGCTGGGCCGCGAGCGAGATCAAGAAGCTCACGAGGAGGAGCTCCACCCAGCCGAAGGGGAAGGCCCGGTGGACCAGCGCGGTGTAGACGAAGAGCGCGCCAAACGAGGCCAGGATCCCCCCGATCGTGCCCTCGAGGGTCTTCGCCGGGCTGATCTTGGGGGCGATCCGGCGGCGGCCCCAGTGGGTGCCGACGAAGAAGGCCCCGATGTCGGTGGCGAAGGTGGCGAGGACCGGGAGGGTGAGCGTCCAGGCGCCGACGTTCCCGTCCGGGGCGTAGCGGAGGAGCAGGGCGTAGCCGAGCGTCCAGGGCAGGTAGAGGAACCCGAAGGCGGTGTAGACCGCCCGATCCACGTCCCGCCGGGTAAAGAGCTCGTGAATGAGCAGGTAGAAGAGCACGAGCCCCAGGGTGATCTCGCGCCAGGGCACCCCGGTATAGTGGCCGACGTTCCCGAGCTGCGGTAGCGAGGCGAGGAGGAAGAGCACGCCCCCCACCCGAAGGGCCCAGAGGTTGAGCTCGATTCCCCGGTTCTTGAACATGCCGTAGAGCTCCCCGGCGGCGAGCCAGACCAAAATCGCCAGGAAGGGCAGGAGCAGGGGCCAGCCCACCGCGATGGCGAGCGCGATGAGCAAGAGCCCCACGAGGGCGGTCTTAACCCTGGCGCTGAGGGATTCCCCCGAAACGCCGTTCCCGGGTTCGGTAGGCGCGGATGGCTTCGGCAAAGTCCTCCTCGCTGAAGTCGGGCCAGTATTTCTCGGTCACCCAGAGCTCGGCGTAGGCCGCCTGCCAGAGCAGGAAGTTCGAGACCCTGAGCTCGCCGCTGGTGCGGATGATCAGGTCGGGGTCGGGCATCTCGGGGAGGTAGAAGCCCCGCCTCAGGTTCTCCTCGGTGACCGGCAATCCCGAGGCCAGGAGCCACTCCACCGCGCGCAGGATCTCCTTCCGCCCTCCGTAGTTCAGCGCCGCCACCAGCTGCAGCCGGCGGCCGCCGCGGGAGGCGGCCTCGGCGTACTCGATCGCCGCCCGGAGGCTCTCGGGCAGCCCCTCCCGCTCGCCGATCACGTGGATCCGGACCCCCTCCCGAACGAGCTCGGGGGTCTCCTGCCAGAGCACGTCCTCGAAGAGGTCGAAGAGCAGGCGGACCTCCTCCTTGGGGCGGCGCCAGTTTTCGGTAGAGAAGGCGTAGAGGGTGAGCCAGGTCACCCCCTCCTTCACCGCCGCCCGCACCGTCCGACGGATCGCCTCCCGGCCGGCGAGGTGCCCGGCCGCGCGCGGCAGACCTCGGGCCTCGGCCCAGCGGCCGTTGCCGTCCATGATGATGGCCACGTGGCGGGGATCGGCCATCTCAGTCGCCTAGGATCTCCGACTCCTTCTTTTGGAGCATCTCGTTGACCTTCTCCACGTAGGTGTCGGTGAGCTTTTGGATCTCGGCCTCGGCCCGGCGCTCCTCGTCCTCCGGCATGTGAGCCTCCTTGGCGTACTTGCGGAGCTTCTCCAGGGCGTGCCGGCGGACGTTGCGGATGGCGACCCGGGCCTCCTCGGCCATCTGGTGGGCGGTCTTCACCAGCGCCTTGCGGCGCTCCTCGGTGAGCGGGGGAATGTTGATGTAGAGTGCGTCCCCCTTGTTGTTCGGATTGAGGCCCAGGTCGGCTTCTCGGATCGCCTTCTCGATCACCGGCAGGGCGTTCTGGTCCCAGGCCTGGATCACCAACGTGCGGGCGTCGGGGGCGGTGATCGAGGCCAGCTGGTTCAGCGGCATCTCGCTGCCGTAGTAGTCGATCTTCAGGTGGGCGATCAGCTCGGGGTTTGCGCGGCCCGTGCGAAGGCCGGCCAGGTGCTCGTGGAAGATGGCCACCGCCTTCTCCATGTGGTCCTGGGCCTCTTTGAGTATCTCCTTCTGCACTTTGGCAGACCCCCTTTCAGCTATGGATTAGTGTACCAACGCGTTCCCCGCGCAGAACGCGAACCAGCGCCCCGGGCCGGAAGATGTCGAAGACCACGATGGGCAGGCTCGCCTCCATGCAGAGCGTGACCGCGGTGGGGTCCATGACCTCGAGCCCCCGGGAGAGCACCTCCATGTAGCTGAGGCGGTCGAAGCGGCGGGCGTCGGGGTGCTTCCTCGGGTCCTTGTCGTAGACCCCGTCCACCTTGTTCTTGGCCATGAGGACCACGTCGGCGCCGATCTCGAGGGCGCGCAGGGCGGCGGCGGTGTCGGTGGAGAAGAAGGGGTTCCCGGTTCCCCCGCCGAAGATCACCACCCGCCCCTTCTCCAGGTGCCTAAGCGCCCGCCGCCGGATGTAGGGCTCGGCCACCTCGGTGATGGTGAGGGCGGTCTGGACCCGGGTCTCGAGCCCCTCGGCCTCGAGCGCGTCCTGCAGGGCCAGGGCGTTCATGATCGTGCCCAGCATGCCGATGTAGTCGGCGGTGGCGCGATCCATTCCCACGCCCTGGCGGGCGCCGCGCCAGAGGTTTCCGGCGCCCACCACCACCGCCAGCTCGGTACCGGTCTCGACCTTGGCGGCGGCGACCTCGCGGGCGAGTTTGCGGCTCGCCTCGGGGGCGATCCCGAAGCCGTCCCCCGCCAGGAATTCTCCGGAGAGCTTGAGCAGCACCCTTTTGTAGGCCACGTCCGACCCCTAGAAAAGGGGAAAGGGCCCCCGCGGGGGCCCTTTCCTTACTCGCCGCCGAGCTCGAAGCGGCAGAACCTTCGCACCACGATGTTCTCGCCGATCTTGGCGATCGCCTGCTGGACGAGCTCGCCTACGGTGATTTTGTCGTCCTTGACGAAGGGCTGCTCCAGCAGCACGACCTCTTGAATGTACTTTTTCAACCGGCCCTCGGCGATCTTCTCGGCGATGGGCTCGGGCTTGCCCTCGGCGATCGCCGCCTTCTTGTAGATCTCGCGCTCACGCGCCAGCTCTTCCTCGGGGATCTCGTCCTTGCTCACGTACTTCGGCGCCGCCATGGCGATGTGCATGGCGATGTCCTTGGCGAGCTTCTGGAACTCCTCGTTGCGGGCGACGAAGTCGGTCTCGCAGTTGATCTCGAGGAGCACCCCGAGGCGCTGGTTGTGGTGGATGTAGGAGGTGACGAGCCCCTCGCGGGCCTCGCGGCCCGCTTTCTTGGCCGCCTTCATCGCGCCCCGCTCCCGCAGGAGCTGGATCGCCTTCTCCTCGTCCCAGCCCGCGTCCTCGAGCGCCTTCTTCACGTCCATCATGCCGGCGCCGGTGGCGGCGCGAAGCTTCTTGATGAGTTCGATCTGGCTCATGCTTCCTCCTCTCCCGTGCTCTCCTCACCCTCGGTTCCGCTTTCCACCTCGCCGCCGCCCTTGGCCTCGACGATGGCGTCGGTGAAGCGCCCGGTGACCAGCTGGATCGAGCGGATGGCGTCGTCGTTGCCGGGGATGATGTAGTCGATCATGTCGGGGTCGGCGTCGGTGTCGGCGTAGGCGATCACCGGGATGCCGAGCTTGTTGGCCTCCTTGACGGCGATCTCCTCCTTGACCGGGTCCACGACGTAGAGGGCGTCGGGCAGGCGCTTGAGCTTACGGAAGCCGCCGAGGTACTTCTGGAGCCGCTCGAGCTCCCGCTTCAGCCGCACCTGCTCCTTCTTGGGCCGGTCGTGGATCTCCTCGGAGGCGAAGAGGGCCTCGAGCTCCTCGAGCCGCTTCACCCGCGAGGCGATGGTCTTGAAGTTGGTGAGCATCCCGCCCAGCCAGCGCTGGTTGACGTAGGGCATCCCCGCGCGGTCGGCCTCGATCTGGATGATCTCCTGCGCCTGCTTCTTGGTGCCGACGTAGAGGATCACCCCGCCGCGGGCGGCGAGGTCGGCGGCGAAGTCGCAGGCCCGCTGCATCAGCGGCAGGGTCTTCTGCAGGTCGATGATGAAGATGCCACCGCGCTCGGCGTAGATGTACCGCTTCATCTTGGGGTTCCACCGCTTGGTCTCGTGACCGAAGTGGACCCCCGCCTCCAAGAGCTCCTTGATCGTGATGTTGCAAGCCATCTTCTCCCTCTTCCGGGGGGCGTTGAGGTAGGCGTTCGCCTGGGCGCTTTCGGCCGCTTCCGGGGGACACCCCCCTGCCCCCGGGGCCTACCGGCGCACCGAGGGGGGATTATAGCATTCCTTCCCCCTGGCGCCTACGCCGCGCGCCCTTTACAATGCCCCTGGGCGTGGGGCCGTAGCTCAGAGGGAGAGCACCCGCCTTGCAAGCGGGAGGTCGGGGGTTCGAATCCCCCCGGCTCCACCAAGGGGGGCCTTGGGCCCCCGCTTTTACCAGGGAAGCCCGTCTTTTTGGTAGTAGAGGTAGCCCCCGCACTCGCCCTCGCCGAAGACCAGGCGCACCGCGACCCGCTTCAAGGGCCCCCGGTGGGTGAGGTTAATCCAGAGCGTGCGACTCTGCGGGTCCCAGTGGGTCTGCCACGCGGTTTTGGGTTTTTCCTGGCAGCGCCCGTCGAGGCAGACCTCGATCAGGGCGATCTGGGTGCGGGGAAAGGGGCGGGGGGTTTTGAGCACTTCGCGAACCATGCGTCCCCGGTGGAAGACGTAGCGCACCGAAAGCCGCCACTCCGCTCGGCGGTAGGGAAGGGCGAGGCGGAGGAGGGCGCCCTTGCGAAAGGCCTTCAGGCTGAGGGGTTCCTCGCTCAGCAGGTAAACCCCGTCGGGGCAGTAGAGCACGCCCCCCGCCTCGCGCTCGGTGGGCAGGGCGAAGCCGAGGGCGAAGAGGAGCAGCGCGAGGGCCACGCCCCGAGGATAAGGGATTGCGGGTTCCGGCGGGCGTTGGGTAGGCTCGGGGCATGCGAGCCCGGCCCCGGGTACGCACCCCGAGGAGCTACAAGTGGGCCTTCCACCACGGCTAGGCCCCCAGCGTTCGCTTTCCCCGTGCCAAAGCCTAAAACCCTAGGAAAGGAGGAAGTTCGTGGAAGGTTTTCGGTTTTTAGATTTTCCCGTGCCTGACGAGCGGGGCCGCTTCGGGCCCTACGGCGGTCGCTACGTGCCCGAGACCCTGATCCCGGCGCTCGAGGAACTCGCCGCCGCCTTTGAAGAGGCCCGGCGGGACCCCGAGTTCCTCGCCACCTACCGCGCCTACCTCAGGGACTACGCCGGCCGGCCCACCCCGCTCTACTACGCCGAGCGGCTCACCGAGGAGCTCGGTGGGGCCAAGGTCTACCTGAAGCGCGAGGACCTCGCCCACACCGGCGCCCACAAGATCAACAACACCCTGGGCCAGGCCCTGCTCGCCCGACGGATGGGGAAGAAGAGGGTCATCGCCGAGACCGGCGCCGGCCAGCACGGGGTGAGCGTGGCCACGGTGGCGGCGATGTTTGGGCTCGAGGCGGTGATCTACATGGGCGAGGAGGACGTGCGGCGCCAGGCGCTGAACGTCTTCCGCATGGAGCTATTGGGCGCCAAGGTGGTGCCGGTCGCCTCCGGAACGCGGACCCTCAAGGACGCGACCAACGAGGCCATCCGCGACTGGGTGACGAACGTGCGCACGACCTTCTACATCCTGGGCTCGGTGGTGGGGCCCCACCCTTACCCCCGAATGGTTCGGGACTTCCAAAGCGTGATCGGCCAGGAGATCCGGGCCCAGCTGCTCGAAAAGGAGGGCCGGGAGGTTCCCGACGCGGTCATCGCCTGCGTGGGCGGGGGCTCGAACGCGATCGGGGCCTTCGCGCCCTTCGCCTACGCCGAGCCCCGGCCCCGGCTCATCGGGGTCGAGGCCGCAGGGGAGGGGCTCAAGACCGGGCGCCACGCCGCCAGCATCGCCGCCGGCAAGCGGGGCGTGCTCCACGGCAGCTACATGTACCTCCTCCAGGACGAGGACGGCCAGATCGCCCCCGCCCACTCGGTCTCCGCCGGGCTCGACTACCCCGGCGTCGGACCCGAGCACAGCTACCTCGCCGACGAGGGCCTCGCCGAGTACGCCGCCGTCACCGACGAGGAGGCCCTTTCGGGCTTCCGCCTTTTGGCTAAGACCGAGGGCATCATCCCGGCCTTGGAGTCGGCCCACGCGGTGGCCTACGCCGCCAAGGTGGTACCCGCGATGCCGAGGGACGCGGTGGTGGTGATCAACGTCTCCGGTCGCGGCGACAAGGACGTGGCCGAGGTCAAGCGGATCTTGGAGGAAAGGGCATGAACGCGGTCGTCGAGGCCTTCCAGCGGGCCCAGGCCGAGGGGCGCCGGGCGGTGATCCCCTACCTCACCGCGGGCTTTCCCTCGCCCGAGGCCTTTCTTACCCACGCCGAGCGGCTTGCCGAAGAGGCCGACCTCTTCGAGGTGGGCCTGCCCTTTTCCGACCCCTTGGGGGACGGGCCGGTGATCCAGCGGGCGAGCGAGCGGGCGCTTCTTCAGGGCGTGCGCACGCGGGAAGTGCTGCGCCTGGTCGAGGCCCTCGCCGGGCGGACCCGGGCGCCGCTTCTGCTCATGACCTACCTCAACCCGGTCCTTGCCTACGGTCTCGAGCGGTTCTTCCAGGACTTCGCCGCCGCCGGCGTCCGGGGCGTGATCCTTCCCGACCTGCCCCCGGACGAGGGCCCCGAGGTGGCGGAAGCGGCGAAGGCGGCGGGGCTCGCCACCGTCTTCCTCCTTGCGCCTACTTCCACCGACCGCCGGATCGCGACCGTGCTCCGTCACACCACCGGCTTCGTCTACACCGTGAGCGTCACCGGGGTCACCGGGGCCCGCGACCGCTTGCCTGAGGAGCTCGGGACCCTGATCGCCCGGATCAAGGCGAAGACGACGCTACCGGTGGCGGTGGGGTTCGGCATCTCGGGACGGGCGACCGCGAGCCAGGCGGCGCGCGCCGGGGCCGACGGGGTGGTGGTGGGTTCGGCGTTGATCCGGGCGCTCGAGGAAGGCCAAGACCCCCTTTCCGTCCTCCGCGCGGTGCGCGAGGGGGCTAGGCTTTAGGCATGGTGCGCTTGACGGTTGGTCGCTTTGAGGTCTTCCTCGTCGAGGACGGGCGGTTCTGGCTCGACGGGGGGGCGATGTTCGGCATCGTCCCCAAGGCGCTTTGGTCGAAGAAGACCGCGTTCGACGAGCAGAACCGCATCCCCCTGGTGATCCGCCCGATGCTCGTCCGTGCCGGGGAGCGCTGGGTCTTGGTCGAAACCGGGGTGGATACGAAGCCCGGGGAAAAGCACAAGACGATCTACCACATCGAAGAGGCGGGAAAGCTCCTTTTGGCGCTCAAGGAACTGGGGCTTGGCCCCGAGGACGTGGACCTCGTGATCAACACCCACCTCCACTTCGACCACGCGGGGTTGAACGCGGTCTTGGAGGAGGGCCGCCTTCGGCCGCTCTTTACGAAGGCCCGCTACCTGGTCCAGCGGCAGGAGTTCTTCGAGGCCACCCACCCCCACGAGCGAAACCGGGGGAGCTACCTTCCCGAGAACGTCGAGCCGGTGGCCGAGGCCGGGCTCTTTGAGTTCGTCGAGGGCGAGGCCGAGGTGCTCCCCGGCCTGAAGGTCCTCCCCCTGCCCGGGCACACCTTGGGGCAGCAGGGGGTGGTGCTCGAGTCCGAGGGCGAGCGGCTCGTCTACACCGCCGACCTGCTCCCCACCTTCGCCCACGTGGGCCTCGCCTACATCATGGCCTACGACCTCTACCCGGTGACGACCCTCGAGACCCGGAAGCGCCTCTACCCGATCTGGGCCGAGGAAGACTACCTTCTCGTCACCCCCCACGACCCCGCGCGCCCCTACGCCCGGATCCGAAAGGGGGAAAAGGGCTGGGAGGCGTATTAAGGGGCTTGTGGCTCGTGGCCTGTGGCCTGTAGAGGAAGCTTTTCCTACAAGCCACAAGCCACGGGCTACAGGCTAAGCACCAAACGCCTCCTCCGCCCACCTGCGGAACGTCGCCAGGTTCTTCGGGTCGTCTTCCCGCGGAGTCTCCATGATGAAGGGCAGGCGCCGCACCCGGGGGTCCCGGAGGAAGGCCCGGAGCGCCTCGCCCATCGTGCCCTCGCCGAGGGAAGCGTGGACGTCCCGGCGGCTGCCCCGCTCGTGGCGGGCGTCGTTGAAGTGGACGAGTGCGAGCCGGTCGAGGAGGCCAAGGGCACTAAGGCGGTCGAGGAAGTCTATGGGGTTGAAGCCCGCGAGCCAGGCATGGGCGGTGTCGAGGGCGAGGCCGAAGGGGGTGCCCTCGAGGATCTCGGCGAGCTCCTCCGGGGTGGATCCCCGCTTTCCCCCGCCGCCCGCGGTGTTCTCGACGAGCAGGCGGGCTTGGCTCGGAGCCAGGCGCGCGGCTTGGAAAAGGCCCTCCCGGATCCGCTCCACCGCCCCCGACCCCGGGTGCGCCACGACGCTCTCGGCGCCGAGGAGCCGGGCCTTCTCCAGATCGTCGGCGAGGGAGAGGACGCTCTTTTCAAAGAGCTCGCCCTCGGCGCCGAGGTTGACCAGGTGGCTCGCGTGGACGGCGAGGTGGCGGATGCCAAGGAGCTCGCGCTCGGCCCGAAACCGCTCGGCAAGGGCCGGGGCCAGGGACTTTTTCCGCCAGGCGCGGGGGCTCTTGGCAAAGATCTGAACCGCGTTCACGCCGAGCGCTTCGGCCTCAGCGAGCGCGTTGAGGTAGCCCAGCCTGCCCGCGATCGAGAGGTGAAACCCGACGATCATGGCAGGAGGAAGATCGCGACCTCGGCGGTTCCGCTCTGGACCAGGCCGATGGCGCGGGCGGCGGCCCGGGAGAGGTCGATCACCCGGCCTTTTTTGAAGGGTCCCCGGTCGTTGATCCGGACCACCACGGTCTCTCCGGTATCCACGCGCCGAACGAGCACCCGCGTGCCAAAAGGCAAGCGGGGGTGGGCGGCGGTAAGGGCCTCTTGGTCGAAGACCTCCCCGCTCGCCGTTTTTTGGCCGTGGAAGCCCGGGCCGTACCAGCTCGCGACCCCCCGTTCGTAGAAGCGGGCCCCCTGGGGCCAAGGGTAGACGAGGCGCTGGCCCGGGTAGATGCGGTCGTCTGTGCGGCCGTTTGCCGCCTTGAGTGCCTCGACGGAGACGCCGAAGGCCCGAGCGACGGCGAAGAGGGTGTCCCCCGGGCGGACGAGGTGGAGAAGGTGGCGGTTTTGGGCCTCGGTCTCCGGGGGTGTTTGAGGACGCGGGGCGCAGCCGCCGAGGGCGAGGGCGGCGAGGAGCAAAAGCGTGAACGTTTTCACGAACTGGGGCACCGGAAAACCCTCACAAACCCTCCGAGAGCACCGCATAACCCTCTTCCGTGATCCAAACCAGCTCCTCGACGCGAGCGCCGCCGAGACCCGGCACGTAGACTCCCGGCTCGATCGTGACCACCATCCCGGGTTCAAAGACCCCTTCGCTCTCAAAGCTGATCCTGGGGGCTTCGTGGACCTCGAGCCCCACCCCATGGCCGAGGGCGTGCGGGTAGTAGGGGAGAAGCCCTTCGCGCTCGAGCACCGCCCGGGCGGCGCGGTCGGCCTCGGCGATCGGCTTGCCCGGCCCCACCCGCAAAAGCGCCGCCTCGAGGGCGGCCTTGGCCGCGTTTAGGATGCGGGCGAGCTCGGCAGGGACTTCTCCCAGCGCCAGGGTTCGGGTGACGTCGGAGTGGTAGCCCTGGTAGCGGGCGCCGAAGTCGAGGGTGACGAGCTCGCCCTCCCTGAGGGCCTTCTCTCCTGCGACCGCGTGGGGGAAGGCGCCGTGCGGGCCCGAGGCGACGATGGTGGGAAAGGCCCGGCCCTCGGCGCCTCGCCTCCGCATGCCGCACTCGAGCTCCGCCGCTACCTCGACCTCACGCACGCCGGGCCGCACGAGCGGCCGAACCTCCCGGTAGGCTACCCGGGCGATCGCCATCGCCCGCCGAATACGCTCGACCTCTTCAGGCCGCTTCTTGATCCGAAGGGCCTCCACCCGTCCGCGCACGGGCACGAGCTCGACGCCCCGGAAGGCCGCCTTTAGCCCCTCCAGGGCGGCGTGGCTCAGGTGCTCGCTCTCAAACCCCACCCGCCCCCGGGCGCGTTCAGCGAGAAGCTTGGGCCAGTCCTTGGGCCGGCCCAGGAGGTGGGGGAGGCCCGCCTCCGCGAGGTCGTTTTCGTAGAGGGGGGTTGCGAGGACCAGGGGGCCCTTCGCGTCCAGCCAGAGCCAGGCGTCCTCGGCGTGAGGAAGGCCGCTCAGGTAGCGGACGTTGGCGGGGTGGGTGACGAGGAGCGCGTCGAGCTCTTCAAGTAAGCGGGTGAAATCGTTCACGAACTCCTGCTCCATACGCCTTTCACAAACCCACCGCCAGACGCACGAGCTCGGCGAACGAGGCAACCTCCAGGCTCGCGCCGCCGACAAGGCCGCCGTCCACGTTGGGACCCGCGAGGATCTGGGCGAAGTTCGCGGGCTTGATCGAGCCGCCGTAGAGCACTCGCACCTCCCCGGCGAAGGCCTCCCCGTACCGGCCCGCGAGCGCCGAGCGAATGGCCTCGGCCATCACCTCGGCGTCGCCGGGCGTGGCCGTTTTCCCGGTTCCGATCGCCCAGACCGGCTCGTAGGCGATCACCAGCCGGTCGGGCGAAGGGGGCTCCACCCCGGCAAGGGAGTCGAGAAGCTGCCCTACGACGAAGGGAATCGCCTCCCCCCGCTCGCGCACCTCCAGCTCCTCCCCCACGCAGAGGATCGGCACGAGGCCGGCCTCGAGCGCCCTTTTTGCCTTCTCGGCGACGAGCCCAGAGCCCTCGCGCCAGTACTTCCTTCGCTCGGAGTGCCCCACCACGGCGTACTTGGCGCCGAGGTCGGCCACCTGGTAGGCGGAGACCTCGCCGGTGAAGGCGCCCCAGTCGTGGGCGCTCACATCCTGGGCGCCGAAGGCCACCCCGCTCCCGGCGAGCTCCTCGGCGGCGACGGGGAGGAGCGGAAAGGAGGGGAGGAGGGCGACCTCTACCCCGGGTGGAACCCCCCCGAGCTCGTCCAGGAACTCGTTGAACCAGACCCGGGCCTCGGAGGGGGTCTTGTGCATCTTCCAGTTGCCGGCGACGAGCGGCGTCCTCACGGCCACCCTCCTAGGACCTCGATTCCCGGAAGCGTGCCCTTTTCCAAGAACTCCAGGCTCGCCCCGCCCCCGGTGGAGACGTGGCTGAAGGCGTCCAAAAGCCCCAGCCGGTTCACCGCCGCCACCGAGTCGCCGCCGCCGACCACGGTGTAGGCGCCCTCGAGCTCAGCGATCGCCTGGGCCACCGCGAGCGTCCCCTCGTCGAAGGGGGGCACCTCGAAGACCCCCATCGGCCCGTTCCAGAAGACGGTCCTCGCGCCCTCTAGGGCCTCCCGGAAGCGCGCGCGGGTGCGGGGGCCGATGTCGAGCCCTTTTAGGCCCTTGGGGATCCGGTCCGCGGGGACCACCTCGCGGGGCGCCTCGGGACGGATCTCGGAGGCCGCGACCACGTCCTCGGGGAGGAGGAGGGGTTTCCCGAGGGCCTCGGCCTCGGCGAGGAGCTCGCGGGCGAGCTCGAGCTTGTCTTCCTCCACTAGCGAGTCGCCGACCTCGCCGCCCTGGGCCTTGATGAAGGTAAAGGCCATGGCCCCGCCGACGAGGATCCGGTCCGCGCGCTCTAGAAGGCTTTTCAAGACGCCGATCTTGTCCGAGACCTTGGCGCCGCCGAGCGCCACCGCGTAGGGCCGATCAAAGCCCGAGAGCAGCCGGGCCAGGGCCCGCACCTCCTTTTCGAAGAGGAACCCCGCGTAGCTCGGCAATAGCCGCGCCACCCCTACCACCGAGGCGTGCTCGCGGTGGGCGCTGCCGAAGGCGTCGAGGACGAAGGCCTCGCCGAGCCGGGCGTAGCGGCGGGCGAGCTCGGGGTCGTTCTTGGTCTCGCCCGGCTCGAAGCGGACGTTCTCCAGGAGGGTCACGGTGGCGGGGCCGAAGCTTTGCACCACCTCGAAGGTCTTCTCCGACCCCGGGGGGAAGGGCACGTAGTGGACGGGCTGGCGAAGGAGCTCCTCCAGCCGGAACGCCACCGGGCGGAGCCGGAACTTCGGGTCCACCCCCTTCGGCCGCCCGAGGTGGCTCATCAGCACCACCGCCGCGTTCTGGGCGAGGAGGTGCTCGATCGTGGGCAGGCTCGCCCGGATGCGGGTGTCGTCGGCGACCTCCCCGTCCTTCAAGGGAACGTTGAAGTCCACCCGCACGAGCACGCGTTTCTCGCGCGCGTCGAGGTCTTTTAGGGTGCGCACGCCCGCCCCCTAGAGCATGGGCTCGAGGAGCTTCACCAGGTCAGCGACGCGGTTCGCGTAGCCCCACTCGTTGTCGTACCAGGCGAAGACCTTGACCAAGGGGCCGAGGGCCTTGGTGAGCTTGCCGTCCACAATCGAGGAGTGGGGGTTCATCACGATGTCGGTGCGCACGAGCTCCTCCTCCGAGTACTCGAGGATCCCCTTGAGCTCGCCCTCGGCCGCCTCCTTGAGGGCGGCGTTCACCTCCTCGGCGGTGACGTCGCGCTTGAGCAGGGCGACGATGTCCGAGATCGAGCCGGTGGGGGTCGGGACCCGGAGCGACATGCCGTCGAACTTGCCCTTGAGGCTCGGAAGGGTGAGCGCCGTGGCGATGGCTGCGCCGGTGGTGGTGGGGATGATGTTCACCGCCGCCGCCCGGGCCCGGCGCAGGTCCTTGTGGGGCAGGTCGAGGATGCGCTGGTCGTTGGTGTAGGAGTGCACCGTGGTCATCAGCGCCCGCTCGACGCCGAAGCGCTCCTCGAGCACCTTCATCACCGGCGCCAGGGAGTTCGTGGTGCAGGAGGCGTTGGAGATGATCTTGTGCTCGGGGCGGAGCTCCTGGTGGTTGACGCCGATCACCACGGTGATGTCCGGCTCCTTGGCGGGGGCGGTGATGATCACCTTCTTGGCCCCGGCCATGAGGTGTTTCTCCGCCCCCTTCCGGTCGCGGAAGTGGCCGGTGGCCTCGACCACGATGTCCACCCCGAGCTCGCTCCAGGGGAGCTTCTCCGGGTCGGGCTCGGCGGTGGCCTTGACCTTCTCGCCGTTTACAATGATGTGTTCCTCGTCGTAGGAAACCTCGCCGGGAAACCGCCCGTAGTTCGAGTCGTACTTGAGGAGATGCGCGAGGGTCTTGTTGTCGGTGAGGTCGTTGACCAGCGCGACCTCGATGCCCTTGTCCAGGAGAATCCGGAAGACCTGCCGCCCGATCCGGCCAAACCCGTTGATACCTACCCGCATCGTTCCACCTCCGGCCCCATCTTACGCGGAAAAACGGGGGCCTCATGGCCCCCGCGTCGGTCGCTTCGTCGCCCTTAGCGAATCTGGCCGGAAAGAAGCTTTTCCACCAGCGCCTGCGCCCGATCCAGCGCCTCGTCCACGCTCGCCTTGCCGAGCACCGCCTCGGTGATCGCCTGCCCCAGGATGTCGAAGCGGATCTGCTCCCACTGGGGCAGCTGGGGCTCGTACTTGGCGTAGCTCGCCTGCTTCAGGACGGCCTTTAAGTTCGGGTCCTCGGCAAGGCGGTCCTGCATCTCGGGCATCTCGACGGCCTTCGGGTTCACCGGCACGTAGCCGGTGGCGGCGGAGAAGATCGCCTGCACCTCGGGGGTGACGACGAAGTTCAGGAAGGCGGCCGCTGCCTTCTTCTGGGCCTCGCTCGCCGAGCGGAAGACGATCAGGTTGGTGCCCTGGACCACCGCGTAGCCCGGTCGGTCGGCGGTCTTGCCGGGCAGGGTGGCGAGGCCCAGGTCGAACTTCGCCGCCCGCTGGTAGTACTTGTAGCCGGCCGAGGTGTCGGTGGAGAAGCCGTAGGTGCCCTTGCCGAAGTTCTGGTTGATGTAGCCGGAGGTGATCGCCTTGCCCCAGCCCTCCTTGACGCTATCCACCAGGATCTTCAGGGCGGCCTTGGCCTCGGGCGAGTTCACCACCAGCTTCCCGTCCTTCAGGTACTCGCCGCCCAGGGTGAAGAACCAGTAGCCGAAGGTGGAGGTGTCGGGGCGGAACCAGTAGACCGGGTTCCCCTCTTTCTCGGAGAGGAACTTCGCGGTCTGGATGAACGCGTCCACGGTCTTCGGAACCTCGACGCCGTACTTCTTCAGGAGGTCGCGGTTGTAGTAGAGCACCTGGACCGACTTGTTGAAGGGTACGCCGTAGACGAGGCCCTTAAAGCGCACGGCGTTGACGAAGATCGGGTTCAGGCCCTCAAGGCTCACCCCCAGCGCCTGCACCGGCACCACCGCGTCGGCCTGGAGGTAAAGCGCGATCTGGTTCTCGTAGGCCTGGGCCAGGGTGGGGAGCTTTCCGGCGGCGAAGGCGGCCTTGATCTTGGTCGAGAGGTCGCGGTAGCCGCCCTGGTTGATCGGCCGGACGCAGAACTCGCCCTCGTGGCGGCGGTTGAACTCGATGACGAGGTTCTCGAGCGCCGCTCTCGGCGCCCCGCCGCGGAAGGCGTGCCAGAGCTCGGCCACCACCGGCGCCTTGGCGCACTGGGCCTTGATGACCTCTTCGGCCTTCTGGGCAAGCCCCATCCCGAGGAGCAGGACCAACGCCAGCAGCCAACGTTTCACACGCACCACCTCCTCTCTACTTGATACCACTTCGCGCAATGCCCTCGATGAACTGCCGCTGGGCGAGGAAGTAGCCGAGGACAATGGGTAGGATCGCCATGGTCGAGGCGGCCATGAGCTGGCCGTAGTCGCTTCCCGCCTCGCCGATGAAGGCCTGGAGCCCCACCTGCACGGTGCGCATCTCCGGGCTCTGGGTGACGATCAGGGGCCAAAGCAGCGCGTTGTAGGCCCCGAGGAAGCTGAAGATCCCGTAGGTGATGAGCCCCGGCACCGCGAGCGGAAGGGCGA
The DNA here is from genome assembly GCA_027023345.1 of Thermaceae bacterium. Taxonomy (GTDB): domain Bacteria; phylum Deinococcota; class Deinococci; order Deinococcales; family Marinithermaceae; genus WFXV01. The sequence goes on along the minus strand of JALVVO010000285.1, from coordinate 6,042 downwards.
TCCTGAAGAGCATGACCAGGTAGCTCGCGCCGTCGATCCGGGCGGCGTCGAAGAGGTCCTGGGGAAGCGAGCGGTAGAACTGGCGGAGCAGGAAGATCCCGAAGACCGAGGCCAGCCAAGGCACGATCAGGGCGTAGAAGGTGTCGAGCCAGCCGAGCTTGGCGAGGAGGATGTAGTTGGGGATCAAGAGCACCTCCCCGGGCACCATCATGGTGGCGAGGAAGAGCAAAAAGACGAGCTCGCGCCCGGGGAAGGGGATCCGGGCGAAGGCGAACCCCGCCATCGCCGCGAGGAAAAGTCCTAAGAGCACCTGGGTTCCGGCGGTGACGAAGGAGACGTAGAAATAGCGGGCGAAGGGGGCCGCGTTCCAGGCCTCGCGGTAGTTGTGGAAGACGTAGCCGAAGAGCCCCGGGCTCAGGTTCACCCACTCCAGCCGCCAGTAGTCCCCGGCCGAGCGGATCGCGTCGGGGGCGAGCTCGGGGGAAAACGCGCCGTAGCTCTTGGGCAGGTAGATCACCACCGGGAGCAACCGGAAGCGCCGGTCGGTGGCGTTGGTGAAGGAAAAGCGCCAGCCCCCGGGGACCCGGCGGACCTCGATCCGGGTGCCCTCGCTCAAGGGATCGTGAAAAGCCCCTGGGGGCTTGGGCACCCGCGCCCGGGGCGGCGGGGACTCGCCCTCCGTCCGGATCAGAAAGCGCACCGTGCGCCCGGGGAAGAACCCGCCGAAGAGGCGGCTTCCCCCCTCGGCGCCGAGCCGGGCCGCCGCCTGCCAGTTTTTGGGCTTCATCCGCTCGGGCACCCAGACGGGCACGGCCTGCTGGGCCTCCTGGGGGCTTTTGACGCTGGTGGCGAGCATCCAGTAGAAGGGGAAGGCCATCCCCACCGCGCCCGCGGTCAGCACCGCGTAGATCAGCACCCGGCCCAGGAGGTAGCGCAGCCTACTCGCCATAGGTCACCCGTCTTTCCAGGACGCGCTTTTGCAAGAGGGTGAGCGCCAGGATCACGAAGAAGACCACCACCGCGATCGCCGAGGCGTAGGAGAAGTCGGAGTCGCGGAAGCCCTTGTTGTAGAGGTACATCGTCACCGTCAGGGTGTCGTTCAGGACGCCGCCGGTGGGGGTCATGACGTAGACCTGGGTGAAGACCTGGAAGGCCCCGATCAACCCGATGATGGCGAGGAAGAAGGTGGTGGGCGAGAGCAGCGGCCAGGTGATGTAGCGCTGGAGCTGCCACCAGGTGGCGCCGTCGATCATCGCCGCCTCGTAGTACTGGCGGGGGATGGACTGGAGGCCTGCGAGCAGGATGACCACGTTGTAGCCGAGCAGGTGCCAGACGCTCATGGCCATGATGGCGACGAAGGCCACGCTGGGCCCGGCGAGGAAGCCTTTGAGCTCAACGCCCAGGGGTCTAAGCAAAAGCCCGAAGACCCCGTCCGGAGTGTGCAGCCAGTCGAAGCCCGGGGTGCCGAGGAGCCAGTTCAGGAATCCGAACTCGGGGTGGTAGATCCACATCCAGACCGCCGCCGCGGCGGTGAGCGCGGTGATGTAGGGGAGGAAGTAAAGCGTCCGGAAAAGGCCTAAAAAGCGCACCCGCTCGTTCAGCAGGATGGCCACCAGCGTGCCCAGCACGATCCCGGTGGGCACGGTGAAGACCACGTACCAGAAGGTGTTGGAAAGCGCCCGCCAGAAGAGGGGGTCGTGGAAGAGGATCTGGTAGTTCAAGAGCCCGACGAAGCGGCTTTTCGCGATGAAGCTCACCCGATCGAAGAGGCTGATGTAGAAGGCGTAGAGGCTTGGAAAGACGTGCCAGACGAGGACCAGGGCGAGGCTCGGCCAGACGAAGGCCCAGCCCCAGAACGCCGCCTGCGCCGGCTCGGGAAGCCGGCGGCGGAGGCCGAGGTAGAGGAGCAGGCCGGAGAGGACGGTAAAAAGCGCGAGGTTTGCGTTCCAGACGCTCGCGAGCCCGGCCCCGGCGGCGACCAGGGCCAGGGTTCCCCAAAGTCCCGCCCGGGGAGCGGCGTAGAGCGCGAGGAGGAAGCCCGAAAGGGCGAGGAGGAGCGCAATGCCCGCGCTCGGCGCGGCACCGATCGCGAGCCGGTGGGCCCAGGCGGCGAGGAAGGCGAGCACGCCGATCCCGAGAAGGGCCGGCGCCAAGAGGTGCTCGGGCTTCTTCACCGGCTTCAGAGTATACGCGCTTAAGATGGGGCCGTGGTCATGGAAAACCGCCGTGCCCGGCGGGACTACGAGATCATCGAGACGATCGAGGCGGGCATCGCGCTAAAGGGCACCGAGGTCAAGTCCCTGCGCGAGGGGAAGGTGGACTTCACCGGGAGCTTCGCCCGCTTCGTGGGGGACGAGCTTTGGCTCGAGAACCTCTTCATCGCGCCCTACGAGAAGGGCTCGTACACGAACCACGACCCGAGGCGCCGGCGCAAGCTTCTGCTCCACCGCCACGAGCTGAACCGGCTCCGCGGGAAGCTGGAGCAGCGGGGGCTCACCCTGGTTCCGCTTAAGATCTACTTCAACGAGCGGGGCTACGCCAAGGTGCTCCTTGGCCTCGCCCGGGGGCGGCGCAAGTACGAGAAGAAGGAGGTGGACAAGCGCCGCGCGATCGAGAGGGAGCTGGCCTCGTGGTACGGCGACTGACCCTGGCGCTTTTTCTGCTCCTGCCCGCCCTCGGGCAGGGTGAAAAGCCCCTCCTGGCGGGCTCCGCCCGCCTCACCGCGGTCTACCCTCTAAATCGCGGGGTCTCCTATGTCGAGGCCCGGCCCTTCGCCCGGGCCCTCGGGCTCGGCTACCTGGAGCGGCCGGCCGACGTCTACCTCACCCTGGGGGCGCGGGCGATCCGGCTCCCGGTGGTCCCCGACGCCAAGACCGCCCTGGCCCGGGTCGAGGCGCCGCTCGCGCTCCGCGAGGGGGAGCGGGTGCTGGTGCCGATCAAGCGGGTAGCCAAGGCGCTCGGGGCCTCCTACGCCGGCAGCGAGGCGGGGATCCGGGTGAGCCTGCCGCCGGCCCGGTTGCTCGAGCACTACCTCGCCAGCGGCGGCGGCCAGGAGCAGCTCTTCCTTCGCTTCTCCCGGGACGTGAACCTGGTCGCCACCGGCCCCGCCCGCTTCCTGGCGCTGGGCGCCGAACCGGCGGAGGGGTTCCTGCCGCTTTTTGGCGACCGCCTCTACGGGCTCGAGCTCAGGCGCCACCCCCTCGGGCTCGAGCTCGCCCTGGCCGGCGCCGAGGGACGTCCGGTCCGCTACGCCCCCTACCCCAGCGGGGCCGTCTTCTGGGTCGGGTCCGCGCCCGAGCCCGCGCCCCGGCCGCTCGTCGTGGTGGACGGGGGCTCCGGGGCGCGAGCGAAGCGGGTCGCCCGAGTCCTGGTGGCCCGCCTTCGAGAGCGGGGCGTCCGGGCCCGCCTCGGCGGGGGCGCGACCCCGGCCGCGCGGGCCGAGGCCGGCGCCCGGGCCGACGTCTTCGTCGTCCTCGGCGAGGGGGGCTCGGGGGCGGTCTACACCTACCGGCCCCGGGGCAAGGCGCCCGCGCTTTCGTTCGTGGTCCGGGCCCGGGAGGCGCTCCTCTTGGGCGGCGCGCCCCGCGCCCTCGCGCGCGAGGTGGCCCCGGCCGAGGCCTCGGCGGTGCTCGCCGAGCGGCTGGCGGGGGCGCTCGGCGTCCCCCGCGGGCGGGCGGAGATCGCCCTCCTCGCCTGGGCGCCGAAGGCCGCCGCGTTGGTCGAGCTGCCCCCGGGCGGGGAGGATGCCCTCGCGGGCAAGCTCGCCGCCGGTATCCTGGCCTACCTGGGGGTGGAGCGGTGAAGGGCCGGCTGACGCTTTGGAACCTGCTCGGGGCCCTTCTGTTCCTGATCGGGCTTGCGGTCTTCCTCTACGCCGCGCGGCGCCCCCCCGACCGGGTGGAGAACCCCCCGGAGCCGGTGGTCGAGGCCGAGGCCGAGCCCCGGGAGGTCGAGCTCAAGCTCTACTTCGCCGGGCGCGAGGGGTTCGTGCTCGAGCGCCGGACGGTGCGGCTTTCCCCCTTCGAGTCGGTTTTGAACCGGGCGCTCGTCGAGCTCGTCAAGGGCCCGGGGATCGCCGGGGCCTCGCCGCTTTTGCCCCCGAAGAGCCCCCCGCCCCGGGCCTTCGTTGCCGGAAGGACGGTCTACCTCGACCTGCCCGGGGCCTACCGGAAGCTCGGCTACGGGGTGCGGGGCGAGAGCTTCTTGCTCTACGGGCTCGCCAACACCGCCCTCGCCAACGCCGAGGCCGACGAGGTGCGCTTCCTCCTCGAGGGGCGCCCGGCGATGGCGCTCATCCACCTCTCGCTCGCCGACCCCATCCGGAGGGCGCGGTGACGCTCAAGGACTGGCAGGCCTGGGTGGCCGCCTTCGACGAGGCCCGGGGCTGGCAGGAGGTCGCCCCCGAGCACACCGCCCTGCACCTCCTCGAGGAGTTCGGCGAGATCGCCCGCGAGCTCCTCCGGCAGTCGGCCTACAAGGAGGGGAGGGCGCGGCTCGCCGACGAGATGGCCGACTTCCTCCTGCTTTTTTTCAAGCTCGCGAACCAGTACGGGGTGGAACTGGAGCCCGCCCTCGCCCAGAAGGCCGCCGAGCTCGAGCGGCGCTTCCCCCTCGAGGCGTCGAAAAGGGCGATGGAACGCTACAAGAAGCGCCATGCGGATTGAAGAGCTCGTCCTCCACGGCTTCAAATCCTTCGCCGAGCGCACCGTGCTGCCCATCCTTCCCGGCGTCACCGCGGTGGTGGGCCCGAACGGCTCGGGGAAGTCGAACCTGGTGGAGGCGATCCGCTTCGTCGCCGGGGCCCGGACCCGAAGGCTTCGCGGCGGGGGGCCCGAGGACCTCGTCTTTCAGGGCGCGCCGGGGCGCCGGCCGGCGGGGTTCGCCGAGGTCCGGTTGCGGATTATGGGCGAGCGCCGCCTGGAGCTTTCCCGCAGGCTCTACCGGGACGGCCGCCAGGAGGTGCGGCTCGACGGCCGGCGGGCGAGCCTCAAGGAGCTCTCGCTGGCCCTCGCGGGGACCGGCCTCGGCCCCGGTGGCGGGGCGGTGATCGGCCAGGGGCAGGTGGCGGGGGTGCTCGAGGCGCCCCCCGAGCGGCTCCTCGCCTTCCTGGTCGAGGCCGCGGGCCTCGCCGAGGTGGAGGCCCGCATCCAGGAGGCCGAGGCCAAGCTCGCCCTCGCCCGCGCCCGGCTGGAGGAGGAGACGGCCCGGCTTTCCGAGCTCGAGCACGCGCGGGTGCGCCTGGAGGAGGAGGCCCGCGCCGCCCGAAGGGCCCGGGAGCTCGAGGCCGAGCGGCTCGCCCTCCGGCGGGGGCTCCTCGCCTCGCGCCTCGAGGAGGCAAGGCGGGCGGCAAAGGCCGCCCGCGCCCGCGCGGACCTCGCCCGGAAGGAGGCCGAGGCAAGGCGCGCGGAGGCCGCCTTCGCCCGCCGGGAGGCGGACCTCCTCGCCCGCCGGCACCAGGCCGTCCGCGAGGACGAGGCCCGGCTCGCCGAGCTCCGGTCCGCCCTCGCCGCCGAGGCCCGGGGGCTCGGCGAGCGGACCCGGCTGTTTGAGGAGCACCTCGCCCTCCTTTCGCGGCGGGAGCGGGAGCTTGCCGAGCGGCTCGCGGCGATTCCCCAGCCGCCCGAGGGCCCCGCGCCCAAGGCCGACCCGGCGGAGCTCGGACGACGGCTCGGCGAGCTGAGGGCCCGGCGCAAGGCGCTCCGGGCCGAGCTCGAGGCCGCCGAGCGCGCCCACCGCCGCTACCTCGAGGCCCTGGCCCGCCACAGGGCGGCCCGGGCGGCCCGCGAGGCCGCCCTAAAGGAGCGCCGCCAGGAGGCGCGAAGGCTCTGGGCGCTCGAGGCCGAGCTCGCCGAGAAGCTCCCCCGCCTCCTCGCGCTCCGGCGGGAGGCCGAGCGCCTGGGGGAGGCGATCCAGAGGCTCGAGGCGCGAAGGCGGGCGCTCTCCACCGAGCTCACCGCCCTCAAGGCCGAGCGGGACCGGCTCGTCCGCGCGGTGGAGGAGGGGAGGGGCCTCGCCGAGGGACCCAGGCGGCTCCTCCAGGCG
>JALVVO010000284.1 GCA_027023345.1 Thermaceae bacterium | reverse complement strand
GTCTCCAGCATCCCCCCCATCCAAACCGGCACCCCGAAGGCCTCGGCGAGCTCGACGATCTTCTTGGCCTCGCCGTGGCCGCCGACCCGGGCGACCTTGACGTTGATCACCCGGGCGGCGTCGGCCTCGAGGGCCGCCCGCGCGGTCTCCTTGGAGACGACGGACTCGTCGAGGCAGATCGGCGTCTGGATGCGGGCTTGGAGCCTCGCGTGGTCGGCGAGGTCCTCGAAGTGGAGGGGTTGCTCGACGTACTCGAGCCCATACGCGTCGAGCGCCTGAAAGACGCGATAGTCGGAAAGCCGGTAGGCCGAGTTCGCGTCCACGGTGAGGGGGGCTTCGGGGAAGGCCTCCCGCACCGCCCGCACCACCGCCAGGTCCCATCCCGGCTTGATCTTGAGCTTGATGCGGCGGTAGCCCTCGCTCAAGTAGCGGCCGACGAGCTCGACCGTCTGCTCGACGCTCTCCTGGATTCCGAGCGAAACCCCCACCGGGACCTCCCTCCGCACCCCGCCGAGGAGCCGGTAGAGGGGCACGCCCAGGGCCCGGGCCCAGAGGTCCCAAAAGGCCATCTCCACCATCGCCTTGGCCATGCGGTTGCCCCGGAAGGGAGCCAGGGCGCGGGCGAGCGCCTCGGGGGAGTCGAAGTCTTGCCCCAGGACGGCGGGGAGCAGCGCGCGGACCAAGAGGTCCCGGGCCCCGACCAGGGTCTCCTCGCGGAAAAGCGGCAAGGGGGTCATGACCCCCTCCCCGTAGCCCTCGACCCCCTCGCCCTTCAGGACGAGGAGCAAGAGCTCCCGCTCGGTCTGCACCCCGAACGAGGTCTCGAACCGAAACTTGAGGGGCATCCTCAGGGTGTAGAGCTCCGCGGCCTCGACGCGCATGGCCTTAGCTTAGCCGCCTGGCGCAAGCCCGGGTGGCGGTAAGCTCAGGGCAAATGGCACGGACGGCACTGGTCACCGGCGCCGCGAGCGGCATCGGCCGGGCAATCGCCGAGGCGTTTGAAGAAACGGGCTTCCGCGTCCTGCGGGTGGACCTAAAGCCCCTTCCCGGCGAAGACGCCTTTCAGGCCGACCTAAGCGACCCCGAAGAGGTGAGGCGGGCGGCCAAGTGGGCCCTCGGCCGTGGCGGGGTGGACGTCCTCGTCAATAACGCCGGCTTCCAGCACGTGGCGCCCTTGGAGGAGTTTCCCCTGGAAGCGTGGCAGAAGATGCTCGGGCTGATGCTCACCGCCCCCTTCCTCCTCACCAAGGCCTTCCTCCCCGGCATGAAGGAACGGGGCTGGGGGCGGATCATCAACATCGGCTCGATCCATAGCGCGGTGGCGAGCCCCTACAAGGCCGCCTACGTGAGCGCGAAGCACGGCCTTTTTGGCCTCACCAAGGTCACCGCCCTCGAGGCCGGGCCCTTTGGCGTCACCGCCAACCTGATCTGCCCGGCCTACGTCCGGACTCCGCTGGTCGAGGGGCAGATCGCGGACCAGGCGAAGAGCCTCGGCATCCCCGAGGAAGAGGTGATCGAAAAAGTGATGCTCGAGCCCGCCGCCATCAAGCGCCTGCTCGAGCCCAGTGAGGTCGCCGAGCTCGCCTTCTTCCTCGCCTCCGACGCCGCCCGCTCCATCACCGGCGCCTGCCTGCCCATGGACCTCGGCTGGACGGCGCGGTAAGCGCCGGGAGCGGTTGCACCCGAGGGACGGTTTTGACGCACCGAAAAACCCTGACGTGGGGGTAAAATGCGCCCGCGGTGAATAGCCCGGTAGCTGGCGAAAAGAAGGAAGCCTTCCTGGTCCGCCTGGACCGCCAGGGACGCTTGATCGTGCCCGCCTCCCTGCGGCGCGCGCTCGGGCTCGGGCCCGGGGATCGCCTGGTCCTCAGGCGCGAGGGCGACCGCCTGGTGCCCGAGCGCCTGGAGGCGGTGGAAGAGGCCATCTGGCGGGAGATGGCCGGGGTCGAGGGCGATCTGGCCGCGGAGTTGATCGCCGACCGGCGCCGCGAGGCTGAGCGGGATGGCTGAACCGGTTTTGCTCGACGCCTCGGCGCTTCTGGCTTACCCCCACCGGGAGCCGGGCTTCGAGATCGTCCGCCAAGCCGTTCGCGGAGGCGCCGCGATCGGGGCCGTGAACCTCGCCGAGGTGCTCGGAAAGGTGCGCGAAAAGGGCAGGGACGCGGCGAGGATCCACACCGCGCTAGGGGCCCTTGGCCTTGCTGTTCTCCCCTTCGATGAGGAGGACGCGGCGCTCGCCGGCGAGCTCGGTCCCCTGGCCAAAAGCCACGGCCTCGCCCTCGGCGACCGGGCGTGCCTCGCTCAGGCGATGCGCCGGAAGATGCCGGTGCTCACCGCCGACCGGGCTTGGGCCACGCTCGGCCTCGAGGTCGAGGTGCGGGTGATCCGGTAAACCCCACCGCCTCATTAGGCGCTTAGCCGCGAGTTTCGCCGCGAGGCCGGGGCTGCCTGCACTGGCCCTCAGAGCCCTAAAAACTCGCGAAGCAGGTCTTCGATCTCCTTGAGCACGGCGCCTTCTAGCTTGCCCAGGGATTTCAGGATCCGGCCCTTGCTGACGTGGCGCACGAGGTGGACCTGGGCCTTGCTGGGGTGCTTCAGGCCCGAGTCCTCCGGCTCGATCCGCACCTCCGTGGGGTAGACGCGGTCCACCTTGGAAGTAAGCGGCACCACCACGACCACCGGGGCGTAGGCGTTAAAAAGGTCGTTCGAGACCACGACCGCGGGGCGCCGCTTGGCGGCCTCCCCGGGCCGGGCGGGGCTAAAGTCCACGAGAACTACTTCACCGCGAAGCGGCGCCGTCTTCAAGGGTTTCCTCCAGGTCGGAGTCGAGCCAGGCGTCGGGTTCGCGGGCGTAGTCCTCGCTCATGGCCCGAAGCCCCTCGATGAGCTCCTCCTCGCGAAGCTTCTTGAGGGCGAGGGCGACGACCTCGCTTTTGCTTTTCAGCCCGTGGCGGCGACGGTAGGCCTCGACGAAGCGGGCCAGAGGCTCGGACAGGCTGATGCTGAGCTTCTCCGAAACAGCGGGCATGGGATTATGCTACCAGATGGTAGTAAAGAACGGTGGTCTTAGAGGCCACTTCAGATAGTGGGCAGGCGGCGCTTGTATGGAATCGCAGCCTCTTCGGGAGGGGTAAAAAGCGACTTGCAATCAGGGACAACGTGGATGCGTGCAGACGAGGCGCTGAGCGTGCCGATACCCGTTTGATACCCCGCGCCCGCTAAAACACTTCCCATGAACGAACGCCTTTGCGAACCGGGGGAGCCGGTTCTTTACAGAGGACGGCGCTTTGTGCTCTGGCGCCGGTTGGAAGATAGGTACTGCCTGCTTGCGACCGATGGCAAGAAGCCCTACTTCGTCGAAGTTGAAGCCAACACACTTTTTGCCGATTTAAAGAAGGGGGAAGACGCCCATGCCCACGCTGAGCCGCCGCGTTAGCGTCCTGCAAGGCATCGGGCTTGCCGTGGGGATGGTGGTGGGCTCGGGGTTATTCGGCCTGCCGGGGCTGGTTCTCGACCTTTTGGGCCCGCGTCACGCCATACTCGCCTGGCTGCTCGCCACCGCCGTCGTGGCACCTATGATCCTTATCTTCATCCGGCTGGGCATCCGGTACCCGGAGGCGGGCGGGCTTTCGAAGTACGCACAGGTGGCCCTGGGCGATTGGGCGGAATACGGCGTGACGACCGTACTACTCGGGACCTACACCATCGGCATCCCGGCGCTTGCGCTCATCGGCGCGGCCTACTTGAAACTGCTTTTAGGCGCTTCCATCCTCCCCGCCGAAGCTCTCGCCTTCCTTCTCCTCCTGGTAGCCACGCTGATCAATGCCTTTGGCGTCCGGATGGCCTCGGTCTTCAACGCGGTTTCCGTGGGGATGATCTTTCTCCTGATCCTGGCCATGGTGCTGGCGCACCCCTCGATGACGTCAGCGGGCCTGAAAGCGGCGTTTCAATTGGGATTGAGCGAGCCCTTAGACCTTGCCAAGCTATGGCACGCCGTCGTTTTGCTCTTTTGGGCTTATCTGGGCTGGGAAAACCTTTCCTTTGGGCTGGAAGAGTTCCGCGACCCAAAGCGCACGATTCCCCGCGTTTATTGGGGAAGCTTTGCGCTCGTTGCCCTCACCTACATCGTCCTTGCCGCCACCGCCAGCGGAGCCGCTTTGTCGGGTGTTCCCGTGCATGGGCTCGGCGGGCTTGCCGCGCTTTTGCCGGAAGCAGTGCGCGCTTTTTTGCTCGTGGTGATCGTGGCCTTGATCCTGGCCAACGCGAACGCGTGGGTCTTTGGTTCCAGCCGGCTCGTGTTTGCAGCCGCACGCTCTGGGATCCTCCCCAAGTTTCTGGCTGGTTTGGACGCGCGAAAAACCCCCGTAGCCGCCCTTTTCGCCTTACTTGGTTTCTATTTCCTCTTCCTCTCCGCCAAGTACGCTCTAGGCATCCCGGTGGCCACGATCATCGCCGTGGTAAGCCAAAACTTCATCGTTCTATACGGCATCGCGTTGATTGCCTACGCCAAGCTGTTTCGCGAACGTCGGGACCGGCTCGTTCTGGCGGCGAGTGCTGCTGTGGTCCTCATCCTGCTCGCCGGGTTTCAGGCCTGGCTCGTGTATCCGCTGGTGCTTCTTGCAACAGGTTACTTCGCCTGGAAGCGGCGACCCAGTGCACAACCTTCTGAACGGGAAAAAGGAGCGTAGATGTCCTTCGGTGTTCATGAAAGAAGTGCGCCTGGCAAATGGGAAGCCATCATGGATAGCTTCCTAAATCAATATTACTTGGCCAAGAATAGGAACCAAAAAATATCGGTAAATCACGTGCCCGAACTACATACTCCTGCGCAAAGAATCGGCTACATCGTAGCAACATGTTCACCTGTGACGCGGGCGCATATCGAATTAGCAGTTCGTGCATTGGACGAGGCTTCCCTGGACGAAGTTTATTTCATTATCTGGCCTTTCATACATATCCATGGTTTCCACGCGTTCGACGTAAAGGAATGGGCCAAACACAATAACCATATAGATTGGGAAACTCGGGTTCATTTATTAAAGACCGCCATAGCAGACGCAGGGATGGAGGAAAGGTTGAAAGTATTACATGAAGCAAAATACCTGTACGCCGCTTCAAAAGCATATTTCGACCCTAGAAAAGATTGGACATACTTCTGGACCGGCACTTGGTACGTAATTCGTGCAATACAGGCATCGCTCGGTAAGCGCGAGTACTTCTTTATCGCTGGCGCAGACCAATTCAACCCCAACGTTTATGCATTATTCGAGGCTGCCGAAGAGAAGGTGTGGCGGGACTACAATATTGCAGAGCAATTGGCCCTACATAGCATAATCGCCGCACCTAGGAATGGATACGTGCTTGAAAGGTTTTACGCGCCTTCATGGCTTGTAACCCAAGTCCACTTCATTGGTACGCTGAAATACGCGACCACGAGTGCAACGGCAATTCGGACAAGGCGGCTTCAGCCAGAGGAGCTACTCCTCCACACTTATCCCTCAGTTGTAAAATACATTACGAAAAACCCCCTGTGGGGGTATTGAGCTAATGCGAGTCCCTACTGCGGGCATACATTTTCAAGAGACGGAAAAGCTCTGGGAAGCCGATGTTCCGCCATCGAAGATTCTGGATATTGGAGGTGCTGTCGATACCGCCAGGCTTCAAGTCGCCTTAGAGCGCACCCTGGAGATCGGGGACGACGCCTTAGCGGCATCCCTCCTTGAGAGGCAGGAAGCGGAGGGGGAGGCCTCGGGGGACGCCTTGGCCCTCGCCGCGGCCTACGCATACTGGGCCGGCAACCTGGAGTCCGCACGGGCGCTCGCGGAGCGGAGCCTGAAAACCGAAGGGGGGTATCTGGCGCGCTTTTGGGCGGGGCGGATCCTCGCGCTTTTCGACCCTCAAGATTCCGAGCGGCACCTTAGAGCGGCGGTTCGGCTAGCCGAGGCGGAGGCGCGCTGGTCGCGCGTGGTGCAGGCGAGCGCTTGGCTTTCCCGCGTAATGGTTTTAATGGGTCGCTACCCCGAGGCCTGGAGCCTCGCCTCTTGGTCGTGGCGCCTTTTTCGCGAAAGCGGGTTCCAAAACCTCGCGCTCCGGCTCGACGTGGTACGGGCGCTGGGGGAGGCGGGGCTTTTCTCGGGCAACGTCCGCGGGCTCTTCACGCCCCTGCTAAAGGCGGCTCAAGATCCGGCGCGGGTGCGCTCGGTCTACCGCCGCCACGTCTATTTGCGGCTCGCCGAGCTCGCGCTCTTAGGGGGGGACCTCGAGGGCGCCCAGCGCCTTTGGCAGGCGGCGCTCCGCGGTCTGCGCTCGCGCACGGCTTTGGTCCTATCGCTGGTGCCGGAGGTGCGCCTGCGGTTGGAAGTTGGAGAGCATCCCTTAGCGCAAGTGGAAGCGACCGCGGCCTTGGCCGAGGACCTGCCGGATGCGCTCAGGAGGTACGTTCCGCTGGCCCGGGGCATGGCGCTTTCGGGCACGGCCCCAGAGCGGGCGGTTTCCGACCTCGAGGTCGCCCTGAAGGCCTTCGCCGAGCCCTTAAACGCGCCCGAACTCGCCCGGGCGGGGCTTTACTTGATGGGCGTTTTTCAGCGGCTCGGCCTCTACCGCGACGCCCAGCGGGTCCTGGACGCGGTTCAGGGCGCGGTGGCCGCGCTCTCGGAGGAGGCCTTGCGGGTGCTTGCCGGCCCCGAGACCTTGCGGCCGCGGCTAGAGCGGCGGGGGCTCCTCGAGCTTTCCTTTATGGGGCGGATGCAGGCCCGCTATCAAGGGAAAAAGATCGCGCTCTCACTCAGGCAGGCCGAGATCCTGCTCGCGCTCGCCGAAGCGGGCCGGGGGCTCAGCGCCCAGGAGCTCGCCGAGCGCGTCTGGCCCGAGCCCGTGCCCGCGGTGGTGGTGCGCAACCAGATGGCGCGGCTTCGCAACCTCGTTCCCCTACTTTCCCAACCCTATAGGTTCGACTTCCCCGTTTGGGCCGACTTTCTTGAGATCCGCGACCGGCTTCAAAAGGGCGAGGTGGACGCCGCGCTCGCGCTCTACCGGCCGCCGCTTTTGCCGGGGTCCCAGGCGCCGGTGGTCGAAGAACTGCGGGCGGTGTTGCGCGAGGAGATGAAGCGCGTCGTCATCGCAAGCGGCGACGCGAAGCGCATCCTCCGCCTGGCGGAGCGGGAAAAGGACGACCCCGAGCTCTGGCAGGCCGCCGCGGAGGCCTGGCCCGAGGGCACCGTCTGCCGCGCCCTGGCGGAGGGGCACCTTAGGGCAACGCTCGAGCTATAAAACGCTTGGGTTTCAAGAAAGCAAACGTCAGTCGGGCAATATCGAAGACCGAATTCATCTAGGACGAGGCTGACGTCTTGCTGGTGAACGTGCGGCGCTTAAAAGGGGTTTCGCGTTCTGCGAAAATAAACGGGCATGCGGCCCCCTGGAGGGCCGCGCGTCCTGCACCGGGGTATCGGGAACCCAGGCCCACCCCGGTGGGTTTAGTCCAACCTAGCACAGGAGAGGAACCTGCGATCGCAACATAGGCACAAGCACGCCCCTTAAGTTTTAGGGCTCGATCCACGCGACGCCGAGCTTTTTGAAGTCGCGGTCGAACGAGGCCACCGCGCCGCCGTGTTCGCGGGCCAAGAGAGCAAGAAAGGCGTCGTCGAAGTCCACCCCGGTGCGGGCCATCTCTTTTAGGGCCCCGAATACGCGCGCTTCCTCGACCACGCGAACGGGCCGGAGGTTTAAGACGATGCTCAGAACCTCAAAAACCTCGGCCGGCGCGTATTCGTAGTAGCCCCTTAGCACGTAGACGGCGGTGGCGACGTGCAGGGGATGGACGAAAAGGGGCTGGCCGTTCTCCTCCGCCCGGGCCACGAGCGCCTTGGCCCGCTCGTAAAGGTCCTCCGGCACCCGGGTGGCCAGGCGCAAAAGGACGTTCGCGTCGAGAAAGACGGGCCTCAACGGGGCTCCTTCTTCGCGCGTGTCTTGAATGCGGTCTCTTCTTCCCTCGCAAAGCCGGGGAAGGGCTTTTTCGCGCGGGGGATCAGCCGGTCGAGGTCCGCGGCGCGATACCGCCGGCGCGGGATGAGGACGACGCGCCCCTCCTCGAGCTCCACCAAAAGCTCGTCCCCCGGGCGCAACCCCAGCGCTTCGCGGACTTTCTTGGGCAAGGTAAGTTGCCCTTTAGAAGTAAGGGTGGTTTTCATTTTCTTACCTAGGATAGCACGTGAAGTCACCTCATTCCCTTTCCGGTATCGAGCACGTTCAGCCCCCCGAGGCTCCGAACCCGCTCGATCCGCTGCGCGTAGGGGACGACGACGGCCCGAAGCGCTAAGCCCAGGTCTTGGAGGCCCGGCCTTGTGCTAAAATGGCACACAGAGGGGAGCCAGTATGACCGTCCTAACCGCGAAGCAGCAGGAGGCCCTCGTGGCTTTCCTCGAGGCCGCCCGGGAGCTGGGCCTTTCCCGGAAGGCCCAGGCGGAGCTTCTCGGCTTGCCGCTGAGAACCTACCAGCGGAGGCTGAAGGAGGGGCGCCTATCCCCCGCCGAAGCTGCCGCCGCCCAGTTTCTCCCCGAGGCCCTTAGGGAAGCGGAGGCGGCGTTCGGCGACGGGGCCCGCGCCCGGGCCTGGCTCACCGCCTACGTGCCCGCCCTCGGCGCCCGGCCAGTGGAGCTCCTAAGGGACCTCGAGGGCTACAAGCGGGTCCGGGCGGCGCTTGGAGCTGCGGTCTATGGCTTCTACTGAGCTTTTGCTTTGGCGGGCCTACGACCCCGACCTTCCCTACACGAAGGCCCCCGGCTACGACCCCCTCGGCGGCGAGGGGGCACGCTTTTCACCTGGGCGTTGGCACACCGAGGGGGAAGGAAAGCGGCTGGTCTACGCCAGCGAACACCCCGCCCTGGCCTTTTGCGAGCTTCTCGCCCATAACCCGCTCCTAGCCCGGGTGGCCCTCGTTAAGTTTTAGGTTCGCACGCCTGGGCTCGACACCTTCGGTCGAGAGGCGCTCGAGGGGGGCCTAGCCCGCACCCAGGCGCTAGGCGATCGCTGGTACCGGGATGGTTTACTGGGCACCCAAGATTTCCGTAAATTTCTGCTGCTTGCATGGATGTGCATAGCTGAAGCGAGAAGGCGAGCAAGAACGCTTAAAACTCTGAGAACGGGACTAACGAAAGTTATTTTTCTAGCCAAAATCGGTATTGTTCCGATGAGCATGGGGAGGTAGTAAGAGGCTCCTATGTTGAGGAACACAACGTTTCTTACGAGGGGCGGACGCTCGACAATATACTAGTAATATGGCCAGATATTACAACTTCAACTACTGGGAGTTTCGACGCAAGGTCATCAATAATTACTCGACACAACTCCACCAACTTAGCCATGATTTGCAAAATTCATGGTACGGGATATCGTTAAAAAACGAGAGGATGATATTCTCAGGGAATTTTTGCGCACGCGGCTAGCGACATTAAACCACAAGCTCCAAACTGCCTTCGCACCTCACTTTACAATCAAAGTGAGCTCTGTCTTCATCCATCAAAAACCAATTGTTTCGCCGGACTGCACGAGCAAACGTTGTGAATTGGGAGATTTGTTAACTCTTTTCCTATTTTTAAGCGGAGGCCAGCTTTCTTTCGCTAATGCACATGTTATTCAAGCTAAAAAAGTTATAATGATTTGATTTCAGGCTCTAGCAGCAGCGCGACGCAAATTCAGCTGTTTGAAAAGTGCAACGGTTTTGATATGCCTAAAGGCCATGCGCTTGCGTGTCCCCAAAGCACGTATCGACGATGGCCCGTTTTTTGGGAGAACAGATTTAAAGCATTAAGCTACCTTGTACTGAGAGATCCGATGAATTCTAGCATTCAGCCCGTTAACATTCTATTGCCGGCAAAACAGGGGGCGGGCATACCTTGGGGACATTTCTTGGTAATGCAAGTGCTTAATCTCATCGGTTTGCGTTTTAGCCTCAAACCCTTAAATATGCATTGCCTACGTTGGAGCGCGCTTATATGGGACTTAATTGGTGGAGTAAGCCGGTATTTCAGTAAGGGGATGCCTAGGGGACATGGTGTTGAAGCCCTAGTTCAAATAATTAGTACATTTAACAGATTTGATAGTCCTGAAAACTCTTACATTGAATTTGAAGGAGATCGTGGAGGCTTAAGTCTATTTATGGTGATAGTGTCAGATAGGGAAAGCCTTGCATAAGTCCCTGCAAAAGCATACGTCCCCCGTTGTGTAATAAGCGTTGAAGGATTGGTGAATACCCCCTCCTCAGTATTCAACGCTCTAGTGTGTTAAAGCTAGAATCTCTCCGCGACGGTTTTCATCTGCAGGAAGAGCCTCAAGTAGTCGTGGCTCCCGGTCTTGGCGCCGGTGCCGGAGAGGTTGAAGCCGCCAAACGGCTGGACGCCCACCAGGGCGCCGGTGATCTTGCGGTTGAAGTAGAGGTTCCCCACGTGGAACTCGCGCCGGGCGCGCTCGAGCACCTCCCGGTCCCGGGCGTAGACGCCGCCGGTCAGGCCGTAGACGGTGTCGTTCGCGACCTCGAGGGCTTCGTCGAAGTTCTTCACCTTGATCACGCTGAGGACGGGGCCGAAGATCTCCTCCTGGGCGATCTTAGCCTTCGGGGACACCTCGGCGAAGATCGTGGGGGCGATGAAGAACCCAGGGCCCTCGAGCTTCTCGCCGCCTAAGACGAGCTGGCCCTCGTTCTTGCCGAGCTCGATGTAGTGGAGGATCTTCTTCTCCTGGGCGGCGTTGATCACCGGCCCCATGTCGGGGTTCTCCTCGGCGGGGCCGACCGAGAGGGCGCGGGTTTTGGCCTCGACCTTCTCCATCAGGAGGTCGTGCACTTCCTCGAGCACGATCAGGCGGCTCGCCGCCGAGCACTTCTGGCCGGAAAACCCATAGGCGCTTTGGATGATGCCCTCCGAAGCCAGGTCGAGGTCGGCGCTTTTATCCACGATGATCGCGTCCTTGCCGCCCATCTCGGTGATCACGCGCTTGATAAAGCGCTGGCCGGGGCGGACCTCGCCGGCGGCCTTGTTGATCCAGCTGCCGACCTCGAGGCTGCCGGTGAAGTTGATGAAGCGGGTCCTCGGGTGCTCGACCAGGTAGGCCCCCACCTCCTCGCCGATCCCGGGGAGGAAGTTGAGGACGCCGGGGGGCAGCCCGGCCTCCTCCATGATCTCGAAGACCTTGTAGGCGACCACCGAGGAGTCCTCGGCGGGTTTTGCCACCACCGTGTTGCCGACGGCGATGGGCCCGGCGAACATGCCGGTGTAGATGGCCACGGGGAAGTTCCAGGGGCTGATCGAGACCCCGGCCCCGAGGGGGATGTAGAAGGACTCGTTGTCCTCGCCGGGGAAGGGCACCACCTCGATGGCCTCGGGGCCCTTGAAGCGGAGGGCAGCGCGGGCGTAGTACTCGAGGAAGTCGATCGCCTCGGCGACGTCGGCGCTGGCCTCGATCCAGTTCTTGCCCACTTCAAAAACCACCCAGGCGGTGAGCTCGGTCTTCCTCCGCCGCATCAGGTGGGCGGCCTTGAGGAGCACCCTGCTCCTTGCCTCCTGGTCCCAGCGCTTCCAGGATTCAAACGCCTTCCAGGCGGCCTCGAGCGCGGCCTCGGCGTCTTCCTTTCGGGCCCGCGCCACCCGGCCGACGACCCGGGCGGGGTCGGAGGGGTCAAGGGAGTCGAGGAAGGCGCCGGTATAGACCCGCTCGCCGGCGATCACGAGCGGGTACTCCTTGCCAAACTGGGCCCGGACCTCGGCCAGGGCCTGCTTCATGGCCTTCTGGCTCTCCTCGGTGGTGAAGCGCTCGATGGGCTCGTTCCTGAAGGGCTCGACCGTCATGCTCTTTCCTCCCTTTCCTTACTGCTTCAAAAGCCCCCGGAGGACGAAGAGGGCGTTCTCCGGGCGCTCGGCGATGCGACGGGAGAAGTAAGGGTACCAGGCCGTGCCGAAGGGCACGTAGGCCCGGGTGGTGTAGCCCTCGCGGGCGGTCTTCTTCTGGAGGGCAGGGCGGACGCCGTAGAGGAACTGGAACTCGTAGCGGTCACGGGGGATCTCCCGTTCCCTCGTCCAGTCCTTGGCCCAGCGGATGAGAACGTCGTCGTGGGTGGCGACCGCGGTGGGGTTTCCCGCGAGCAGGTTCTTCTCCACCAGCGCCTTGAACTTTGCGCGGATGGTGGGGAGGTCCTGGTAGGCGACCTCGGGGGGCTCGGCGTAGGCGCCCTTCACCACCCGGACGTTCGGGCGGTAGGGGAGGAGGTCTTCGAGGTCCTTCTCGCTCCGCTTCAGGTAGGACTGGAGCACGACGCCGACGTTAGAAAAGCCCGCCTCGCGCATGGCGCGGTAGATCGCTAGCGTGGCGTCCACCCGGGGGGAGTCCTCCATGTCGATGCGGACGAAGACGTCGCCCGAGCGGGCGACCTCGAGGATCTCCTCTAGGAGCTCCTCGGCGAGCTCGCGCGCGGTATCCAGGCCGAGCTGGGTAAGCTTCACCGAGACGTAGCGGGGGTAGGGGAGCTCGGCGAAGGCCCGGACGGTCTTCTTGATCTCCTCGGCGAAGGCCCGGGCCATGGCCTCGTCGGTGACCATTTCGCCGAGCACGTCGAGGATCGCGTGGATGCCGTCTTCTTCCAGGCGGTGGACGACGGCGAGGGCTTCTTCCAGGGTCTCGCCGGCGATGAAGCGGCGGGCGAGCCGCATCCCGTAGCGGCGCACCAACCGCTCGACCTCGGGGCGGTTTGCGATGGTGAGGACCGTATGCCGCCAGAGACTCATGACGCCTCCTTCAGGCGCCGGGCGACCAGCGCCTTGAAGCGCTCAATGTGGGCCCGGGCGGCGGCGGCCGCCCGATCGGGGTCGCCGGCGAGGATGGCCTCGAGGATCGCCCGGTGCTCGGCCAGGGTCTTCGGGCTCTGGTTTTCGTCGCTGGAATAGCGGCGGGCCAGCGCCAGCTTGGCGTCGAGCTGGTGGAAGAGGCGCTCGAGCTCGCGGTTGCCGGAGGCCGCCACCAGGGCGGCGTGGAAGCGGGTGTCGGCGCGGGTCTGCTCGGCGAGGTCGGTCTTCGGGATCCGGTGGAGGGCGGCCTCCAACCGGGCGAGCTCCTCGAGCTCCCCCTCCGAGGCCCGCTGGGCGGCGAGGCGGGCGGCCTCGGCCTCGAGCGCGGCCCGAACCTCGTAGACCTCGCTCACCTCGGCGGGCGAGAGCACCCGCACCCGCGCCCCCCGGCCGGGGAGGAGCTCGGCGAGCCCCTCCTGGGCGAGCCGCACCAGGGCCTCGCGCACCGGCGTGCGGGAAACGCCGAGCTTTCCGGCGAGCTCGACTTCCAGCATGCGCGCGCCGGGGGCGAGCTCTCCCTCGACGATCGCAGACTTCAGCCGGTCGTAGACGGCCTCGCGAACCAGAAGGGGGCGCTCGACGCGCATTCTGTATGCAGTATACAGCCCCGCGCCGGGGCACCCGTCCCCGGTAGGGTGAGGGGGATGCGGCGACTCCTCGGGCTGCTCCTCTTCCTGCTCGCGCTGGGGGCCGCCCAGCGGGCCACCACCCTGGCCCGGATCGAGGCCGACCCCGAGGCCTACTTCGGCCGCGAGGTGGTGCTTATCGGCTACCTCTGGCCCTGGTTCAAGCCCGCGCCCCTCGTCTGCCGGGGGCTGCCCCTCGCCCGGGGCAACCAGGCGAAAACAAGGAGCGACGGCAACTTCTGCGACGGCACCCGCGTCGCCTTCCTGCCTCCCGGCCTCGTCCCCGGGTTTGACCCCGAGCGCGACCTCGGCGTTCCCCTCGAGCTCGTGGCCCGGGTGGAGCCGGCCCCGGGCGGCTGGCGGCTGGTGCCGATCCGGCTTCTCCGGGCGGGGGCGCCCTGAACCCCGGGGAAAAGGCCGGGCGTTGACAGCCGGCCCCCCGGGCGATACACTCACTACCAATCGGAGGTAGTGAAGCTACAACATGACCAGGGCCAGGGTACTATCGCGGGTCAACAGCTTTTACGAGAAGCTCTCCCCTTCCGAGCGCAAGGTGGCCGACTACGTCCGCACCCACCCCGAGGAGGTCATCCACATGCCGCTCTCGCGGCTGGCCGAGGCCGCCGGGGTGAGCGACCCCTCGGTGCTCCGGTTTTGCCGGGCGATCGGCTACCAGGGCTACCTCGACTTCAAGGTGGCGCTGACCCAGGACCTGGCCTCGCCGGTGAAGTTCATCCACGAGGCGGTGGAGCCCGGCGACCCGCCGGGGGCGATCGCCCAGAAGGTCTTCGCCGCCGCCAACCGGGCGTTGCTCGACACCCTGCAGGCGCTGGATCCGGGGGTGCTCGAGCACGTGGTCGAGGCCCTCGACCGCGCCCGCCGGATCCTCATCCTGGGGGTGGGGACCTCGGCCCCCATCGCCCAGACCTTCCACAACCGGCTCTTCCGCCTGGGCCTGCCCGTCTGGGTGGAGACCGACAGCTACCTCCAGCTCATGCGGGCGGCCCTGCTCGAGCCCGGCGACGTCGCCTTCGGGATCTCCCAGACCGGGGCCTCGGTGGACCCGGTGCTCACGCTAAAGGAAGCGAAAAAGCACGGCGCCACCACGATCGCGCTGACCAGCTCGCTCTCCTCCCCGATCACCGAGGTAGCCGACTACACCCTCTACTCCAGCTACCACGAGCTCCGGCCCGAGGCCGCCTCCTCCCGCATCGCCCAGATCGCCCTCTTGGAGACGATCTACGTGGCCTTGAGCCTGCGCCGGATCGACAAGGCCGACGCCCTCGAGCGCCGGATCTGGGAGGCCCTGGCGCCCAAGACGCTCTAAGGGGGTGGGAAGTGCGCGACACCCGGCGGATCCAGGCAGCTAGGCCCTAGACCCGAAGCCGAAGGAGGCTTCCCATGGACAAGAAAAAACCCGAAACCACGATCGACCGCAGGAAGTTCATGATCCAAAGCGCCCTGGCCTCGATGGGCATCTTCGGAGGCGCCGCCTTCATGCAAACGGTGCGCGCCGCCGAGGGCAAGAACCGCCCCTTGAAGGCCGCTTTCTCCAACGCCGGGCTCCAGGCCACCTGGTGCGCCCAGGGGAAGGACACCGTCGAGCAGTGGGGTAAGTGGCTCGGCGTCGAGATCCACTGGTACGACGGCCAGCTCGACGTCGCCAAGCAGCGGGCGGCGGTGGACGCCATGGCCCAGAAGGACTGGGACTTCGTCGCCATCCAGTCGCTCTCCATCGGATCCCTCGTCGAGCCGGTGCAGAAGATGATCGACAAGGGCATCCCGGTCATCGCCATGGACACGATGCTGGCCCCCTGGGGCACCCTGAAGCTCCACACCTTCATCGCCCCGGACAACGTCTGGATGGCCGAGCAGGTGACCCAGGCGCTGGTGGACGCGATCGGCGGCAAGGGGAACATCATCATGACCCAGGGCTCCCTCGGCCACACCGGCGCCCAGGGCCGGGCCCAGGGCTTCTGGAACGTGGTCAAGCGCTACCCCGACATCAAGGTTCTCGACACCTCGCCCGCCGACTGGGACGTGGCCAAGGTCGCCCAGCTCTGGGAAAACCTCCTGAACCGCTACAAGAAGATCGACGCCGCCTTCTTCCACAACGACGACATGGCGCTCGCCGCCTACCAGGTGATCAAGAACGCCGGCCGCGAGAACGAGATCGTGATCGGCGGCATCGACGCCATGTCCCCGGCGGTGCAGGCGGTGCTCGACGGCAAGCTCCACGCCACCGCCCGCAACTCGGCCCCGCGGATCCACTGGGGCGCGCTGGTCGCAGGCTACTACGCGGTGATGCAGAAGGAGGTCGGCGGCAAGGACATCCCCGAGTTCATCCTTGCCGACGGTCCGGTCATCCTCCCGCCCTCCAAGGAAAAGACCGACAAGCCCTGGCTCTTGAAGGGCTACGGCATCGGCGCCGGCCCCGGCCTCCTCTGGGAGGAGAAGCACTACCTGGCCTAGCTCGAGTCCGGGGCGCCCCCCGGGGGCGCCCCCACCTCCCGAGATGGAACCCCTTCTCCGGCTTTCCCAAGTGAAGAAGCGCTTCGGCGGGATCGAGGCCCTAAAGGGCATCGACTTCGAGGTCTTCGCCGGCGAGGTCCACGCCCTGGTGGGCGAGAACGGCGCCGGCAAGAGCACGATGATGAAGATCCTCGCCGGGGTGATCCCCGACTACGCCGGGGAGATGGTCTACCAAGGCCGGCCCCTCCGGCTCAAAAACCCCAAGGAGGCGCTCGACCTCGGCATCGCCATGATCCACCAGGAGCTCAGCGTCATGCCCGAGCTCTCGGTGGCCGAGAACATCTTCCTCGGGCGCCAGCCGACCCGGGGGCGGGTCGTGGACTGGCGGCGGATGAACGCCGAGGCCCGCCGCATCCTCGAGGCGCTGGGCTACCCCCAGGTCGAGGTCGAGCGGCCGCTCGGCGACTACCCCCTCGGCGTCCACCAGCTCGCCGAGATCGCCCGGGCGGTGACCTCGGGGGCCGAGCTGATCATCATGGACGAGCCCACCAGTGCGCTCAGCCCCATGGAGACCGAGCGCCTTCTGGCCCTGGTCCGGCGGCTCGCGGAGCAGGGCAAGGCGATCGTCTACATCTCCCACTTCCTCGAGGAGGTCACCGCCGTCGCCGACCGGATCACCGTGCTCCGGGACGGGCGGAAGGTCGCCACCCTGAAGGCCGGCGAGACCTCCAAGGCCGAGCTGGTGCGGCTCATGTTGGGGAAGGAGGCGCGGTTCTTTGAGCGAACCGCGCTCGTGCCCCGGGCCCGGGAGGGGGCGCCGGTGCTCGAGCTCCACGGCCTCTCCCGCCCCCGGGCCTTTGCGGACGTGAACCTCGCCCTCTACCCCGGCGAGATCGTCGGTCTCTACGGCCTGATCGGCTCCGGCCACTTCGAGCTCGCCGAGACCCTCTTCGGCCTCGCCCGGCCCAGCGCGGGCCAGGTCCGGGTGGCCGGCCGGCCGCTTTCGGGCGGGCCCCGCCGGGCGATCCGAGAGGGCATCGCCTACGTCCCCCCTTCCCGCCGCACCGGGCTCTTTCTGGAAAAGCCGGTCTACCAGAACGTCTCCCTCCCCTGGCTCGACCGGCTCTTCGGCCCCGCCCGCGAGCTCGCCGCCGCCGGCCGGGTCACCCGGGAGGTGGGGCTCAAGCCGCCCGACCCGGCTCGCGTGGTCGGCGCCTTCTCCGGCGGCAACCAGCAGAAGGTGGCGATCGCCCGCTGGCTGATCGAGCCCCCCAAGGTCTTCCTCGCCAGCGAGCCCACCCGGGGGATGGACGTCGGCGCCAAGGAGGAGGTGCTCGCGATCCTCCGCCGGATGGCCGACGCCGGTACCGCCGTGCTCCTCGTCTCCTCCGAGCCCGAGACCATCCTCGCCGCCGCCGACCGCGTCCTGGTCATGGCCAAGGGGCGGATCGTCGCCGAGTTCACCTCCGGCGAGGTGACCAAGGAGATGCTCGTCCACGCCGCCGCCGGCGAGCTCAAGAAGACCGCATAGCCGAGGTCCGTCATGGCAGATAAACCCAGCCGAACCTCCCGCCTGGCCGAGCGCGCGCGCGAGCTCGCGCCGGTCTGGACCCTGCTCGCCCTCGTCGTCTTCTTCGGGGTCTACTCCGAGAGCTTTTTGACCCTCGAGAACTTCGGCAACATCCTGAATCAGGTGGCCCTTCTCGCGATCATGGGCACCGGCATCACCTTCGTCCTCCTCACCGCCCAGATCGACCTCTCGGTCTCCTACATGGCCACCCTCGCCGGGGTGGTGGCGGCCTACGCCACCGCCGGCCACCTGCCCCAGCCCTGGCCGATCGTCGTCGCCCTGCTCGTGGCCGCCTTCCTGGGCTGGATCAGCGGGGCGGCCACCGCCTACCTCGGCATCCCCTCCTTCATGAGCACCCTGGCGATGTCGCTGATCGCCTCCGGCCTCAGCCTCTACCTCACCCGGGGCCGGATCCTCTTCGACCTGCCGCCGCTTTCCAAGACCCTGGGAAGCGGACGGATCTTCGGCGTCAAGTGGCTGGTGATCGTCGCCGCGCTGACCCTCCTCGCCGGCCACCTGGTGCTCCGCTACACCCGCTTCGGCCGCTACGTCTACATGACCGGCGCCAACCCCAAGGCGGCCGAGCTCGCCGGGGTCAACACCCGCCGGATCGTGGCCGCGGTGATGGTCATCGCCGCCTTCACCGCCGGGCTCGCCGGCGTGGTGGGCATCGGCCGGCTGGGGAGCGCCACCCCCACCGCCTTTGACGGGATGCTGATCGACGCCATCGGCGCGGTCGTCCTCGGCGGCACCTCGCTCTTCGGCGGGGTCGGCGGCATCCCCCAGACGGTGGTGGGGCTCTTGATCCTCGGCGTGCTCCGGAACGGCCTCGACCAGGTCTCGGTCAACATCTACGCCAAGACCCTGATCACCGGGATCATCCTCTTCGCCGCGCTTATCTTCAACATCCTCTTCGCCGGGAAAAAGGAGAGCTGATGCAGGTCCAAGGCAAACCCTACCGCACCATCTGGCTGAAGCCCGGGAACCCCGAGGTGGTCCAGATCATCGACCAGCGCCCCCTGCCCCACCGCTTCGTGATCGAGGACATCGAGAGCGTCGCGGCCATGGCCCGCGCGATCAAGGAGATGCACCTAAGGGGCGCGGGGCTGATCGGAGCCGCCGCCGGCTACGGCATGTACCTGGCCGCCCTCGAGGCCCCCAAGACCTCGCTCGAGGCCTTCCAGCGCTACCTGGAGGAGGCCGGGGAGAAGCTCAAGGCCACCCGCCCCACGGCGGTGAACCTCGAGTGGGCGGTGGCCCGCCAGCTCAAGGCGATCCGCGAGCGGGCGACGAGCCCCGCCGAGGGGGTCCAGGTCGCCCTCGCCGAGGCCGAGGCGATCGCCGACGAGGACGCCGAGTTCTGCCGGAGGATCGGCGAGCACGGAGTGAAGATCATCGAGGAGATCTACGAAAAAAAGGGCGACACCGTCCACGTCCTCACCCACTGCAACGCCGGCTGGCTCGCCTTCGTCGACTACGGCACCGCCACCGCCCCCATCTACGAGGCCCAGAAAAGGGGCATCCCGGTCCACGTCTGGGTGGACGAGACCCGCCCCCGCAACCAAGGGGCCCGGCTCACCGCCTGGGAGCTGCTCGAACAGAGGGTGCCCCACACGGTGATCGCCGACAACACCGGGGGCCACCTGATGCAACACGGGATGGTGGACCTGGTGATCACCGGCGCCGACCGGGTCACCCGGAAAGGCGACGTCGCCAACAAGATCGGCACCTACCTGAAGGCCCTCGCCGCCCGCGACAACGGCGTCCCCTTCTACGTCGCCCTGCCCAGCTCGACGATCGACTGGACGATCTCGGACGGCGTCCGCGAGATTCCCATCGAGCAGCGCGGCGAGGACGAGGTCAAGTACATCCAGGGGCTCCACGAGGGCGAGGTCAAGCGGGTGCTCCTCACCCCGCCCGAGAGCCCCGCCGCCAACTACGCCTTCGACGTCACCCCGGCGCGGCTGGTCACCGGCCTGATCACCGAGCGAGGGATCGCCGAGGCCAGCGAGGAAGGGCTCCTAACGCTCTACCCGGAAAGGAGGAAGGCGTGAGCTACCGACCGCTTACCCCCGAGACCCTGCTCGACTACCTGAAGACGAGGGAGGCGCTAAAGGACCGCCTGCCCCCGGACGAGACCTACCGGGTCCGGGAGGTCGGCGACGGCAACCTGAACCTCGTCTTCGTGGTCGAGAGCGAGCAAAACCCCGAGCACACGGTGGTGGTCAAGCAGGCCCTCCCCTACCTCCGGGTGGTGGGGGAGAGCTGGCCCCTGACCCGGGAGCGGGTGGTCTACGAGACCGAGGCCCTCAAGCTCTACAACCGCTACGCCCCCGGCCTGGTACCCGAGGTCTACGACCACGACTACGAGATGTCCCTCCTGGTCATGGAGAACCTGAACCGCCACGAGATCATGCGGAAACCCCTGGTTCGGCGGGTGAAGTTCCCCAAGTTCGCCGACCAGATCTCCACCTTCCTGGCGCGGACCCTCTTCTACACCTCCGACCTCTACCTCCCCGGGGTGGAGAAGAAGGCCCTCCAGGAGAAGTTCATGAACCCCGAGCTCCGGAAGCTCCAGGAGGACTTCGTCTACTCCCACCCCCTGATGGACGCCCCTGAGAACAACTGGAACCCGCTGCTCGACGACCTGGTCGAGGAGGTGCGGAAAGACGGCGAGCTCAAGGAACGGGTCACCTGGCTAAAGGAGGGCTACATGACCCACGGCCAGTCCTTGATCCACGCCGACCTCCACACCGGCTCGATCATGATCAACCAGGACGAGACCCGGGTGATCGACCCCGAGTTCGCCTTCGTGGGGCCGGCGGGCTACGACGTGGCCGCGGTGATCCAGAACCTGATGCTGAACTACGCCTCCCACTTCGCCCACACCGAGGACCCCGCGGTCCGGGCCGACTACCAGGACTGGCTCCTAAAAACCATGCGCGAGGTCTGGACGGGGTTCGCCGAGAAGTTCGAGGCGCTCTGGGTCGGGGAGGGCGAACGGGGCGAACTCGCCCCCAAGGGCTACTGGGACTACCCCGGCGGCGAGGCCGACTTCGCCCGCTTCCGCAAGCACTACTTGCAAAGGATCTTCCAGGACGTGGTGGGCACCGCCGGAACCAAGGCGCTAAGGCGGATGATGGGCATCGTCAGCGTCTGGGACATCTCCAGCATCGAGGACCCGGAGAAGCGGGCGGTGGCCGAGCGCTTCGCGATCCGCGTGGGAAGGCGCTGGGTCAAGGAGATGGACGAAATCCGGGACATCGACGCCATGCTCGACGTGATCCGCGAGGAGACGGAGGCCGCCCTTGCCTAAGGCGGTCTCGGTCGGGGTGCAGGCCGCCGACCTCGGGCGGCTCGCCGAGGCGGTGGCGGGGCTCGCCGAGGCCGGCGCCGAGCGGCTCCACTTCGACGTGATGGACGGGGTCTTCGTCCCCCGGCTCATGGGCGGGGCCGAGCTCTTCGCCGCCCTCCGCCGGGTCACCGACCTGCCCCTCGACGTCCACCTCATGACGGCCCACCCCGAGCGGCACGTCGCCGCCTTCGAGGGGGCCGACCGGATCACCGTCCACGCCGAGGCCACCCCCCACCTGCACCGGGCGCTGGTCGAGGCCGAACGGCTCGGCGCCCGGCCCGGGGTGGCGCTCTTGCCGGGCAGCCACCTGAGCGGCGCCATGGGGGTGATCGGGGCGGTGGAGCACGTGCTCCTCGTCGCGGTGGACCCGGGCTTTCCCGGCGCCCGCTTCGTCCCGGCGGTGCTCCAAAAGGCGCGAAGGCTCAAGGAAAAGCTCCGGGAACTGGGCAAGGAGGGGATCGCCGTCGGCGTCGACGGCGGCGTGAGCCTCGAAAACCTTGCGGCGATCGGCGAGGTCGCCGACTTCGTGGTCTCGGGCTCGGCGGTGATGAAGGACCCGGGCCCCGAGGCGAACCTGAGGCGGTTTTACGCGATTTTGGAAGGAGGAAAGGCATGAAACCCCACGACCCCCACATGGACTGGGGCATGAAGAACCGGTACCTGAGCGTCTTCAACCGGCAGAGCGGCCGCACCATCTTCTACGCCGTGGACCACGGCTACTTCATGGGCCCCACCACCGGCCTCGACGACATGCAAAAGGCCATCCACCCCGTGGTCGACTACGCCGACGCCCTCATGCTCACCCGGGGAGCCCTCCGCAACGCCGTCGACCCCTGGCTCAGAAAGCCCATCTCGCTCCGCGTCTCCAGCGGCACCAGCATCCTCAACGAAGACCTCCTCCACGAGGGCCTCGCCGTCGAGATCGAGGAGGCCGTGCGCCTG
>JALVVO010000283.1 GCA_027023345.1 Thermaceae bacterium | reverse complement strand
GGCCCCGCCCCGGCTACCTCGGCACCTTTCCCCTCCCCGCCGGCGAGGCCGACGACTGGAGCCGCCACTTCGCGGAAAAACGCCTTCTCCCCCTGGTCGAGGCGACCTGGGGCCGGCTCGGGGCGCTCGGCCCTGAGCTAAAGCGGCTTCTTTCCCGCCTCAAGCTCCCCGCCGAGGGCCCGACCCTGATCCACGGCGACCTCTGGTCGGGGAACGTCCACATGAGCGAGGCCGGCCCCGCGCTCCTCGACCCCTCGGTCTGGGTCGGCGAGCGGGGCGTGGACCTCGCGATGATGCGGCTTTTTGGGGGCTTCCCCAGCGCGTTTTGGGCGGCCTACGAGGAGCGCTACCCGGTGCCCACGGAGGTACGGGAGGCCCTTCCCTGCTACCAGCTCTACTACCTCCTCGCCCACGTCCACTTCTTCGGCGCAAGCTACCTCCCAAGCCTCCGCCGGGCGCTCCTTGCCTGCCCCTAGCGGGCCTGGTTCGCGGCCACCAAAAGGGGGTCCCAGACCGGGCTGAAGGGCGGGGCGTAGGCGAGGTCGAGGGCGCGGAGGTCCTCGACCGTACCGCCCTTATGGAGGAGCGCCGCCACCGCGTCGATGCGGAGGGCGTCGTTCCGGTGGCCCACGATCTGGGCTCCGAGCAGCCGGCCCGTACCCTTCTCGTAGACGAGCTTGACCACGAAGGGATGGCCGCCCGGCATGTAGTGGGCCCGGTCGCGGCTTTTGATCAGGCTCGTGCCCACGTCGTAGCCCCGCGCCCTTGCCCCCTGCTCGGTGAGCCCGGTGACGGCCACCGCGAGGTCAAAGATCCGGGTGATGGCGGTGCCGAGCACGCCCAAAAAGGCCGCCTCCTTGCCGCCGATCACGGTGCCGGCGGTGCGGCCGTGCTTGTTGGCGACGTCGCCGAGCGGCAACCAGTAGGGTTCATTGGTGAGCAGGTGGCGGCTCTCGGCGACGTCGCCGGCGGCGAAGACCCCCTCGAGGTTCGTGCGCATCCGCTCGTCCACCTGGATCGCCCCGGTGGGGCCGAGGGCCACCCCGAAGCTCCGGGCGAGCTCGACGTTCGGTCGGATCCCTACCGAGAGCAAGACGAGGTCGGCGGGAAGGCGGCCGGCGGTGGTCTCCACCGCCTCCACCCGGCCCTCGCCCAGGATCGCCTCCAGCCGGGTTCCGGTGAGAAGCTCGACGCCGTGTTTTTTTAGCTCCTCGGCGACGAGCTCCCCGAGCTCGGGGTCCACCATGGGCAAGACCCGCTCCTCGGCCTCGACCACCGCGACCTCAAGACCGCGGCTCCGGAAGGCCTCGGCGACCTCGAGCCCCACGTACCCCCCGCCGACGATCACCGCCCGGCGGGCGCCCGCCATCCACTCGCGGATCGCGACCCCGTCCTCGGGGATCCGGAGCACGAAGACCCCGGGGAGGTCCACCCCGGGCAGATCCGGCACCACCGGTCGGGCGCCGGTCGCCACCACCAGGTAGTCAAAGCGCTCCTTGAACTCCCGTCCCTCGTCGAGGGCGGCGACCGTGACCTCGCGGTTCTCGTAGTCCACCGCCACCACCTCGTGGCGGATGAGGGCGGCGATGCCCTGCTTCTTGAACTGCTCCGGGGTGCGGGCCACCAGGTCCTCGACCCGAGGCACCTCGCCCGAGAGGAAGTAGGGCAGGCCGCAGGCGCCGTAGGAGACGAAGTGGGTCTTCTCGAAAGCGACGACCTCGAGCTCAGGGTTCTCCCGCTTGGCCTTGGCCGCGGCGCTCATTCCCGCGGCCACGCCGCCGATGACGACGAGACGCTCGCTCATGTTCCCCACTATAGTGGGGAACATGACTCGCGGGTCAGATCGCTGGGACCTCACCGCCCTCTTCGCAAGCGAAAAGGCCTTCGAAGCCGCCCTCGAGGAACTCAAGACGCGCGCCGAGGCGCTTGCGGCCCGGCGCGAGGAGCTCGAGCAGGGGGACCCCGAGACCTTCGTCGCCTTCGTACGGGGGCTCGAGGCCTTCACCGACCTCGCCGCCCGGGTCCGGGCCTACGCCGCCCTGCGCTTTTTCGAGGACTCGAGCTCGGAGGCCGCCCAGGCCGCCCACGCCCGGGTCACCGCCCTCCTCGGCGAGCTCTCGGCGCGCCTCCTCTTCTTCGAGGTCTGGTGGAAGGACCTCCCCGAGGACCGGGCCCGCCCCCTGCTCGAGGCCGCCGGCAAACGCTACCGCTCCTGGCTCGAGCAGATGCGCGCCTGGCGCCCCCACACCCTCGGCGAGGAGGCCGAGCGGGCGATCCAGCTCAAGAACGTCGCTGCCCGCGCCCACGCCAAGACCTACAGCGTCCTGAACGACCGCTACCGCATCGCCTTCGAGGTAAAGGGCGAGCGGATCACGGTGCAAAAGAGCGAGCTCGGCAAGTACACCCACCACTCTGACCCCGCCGTCCGCCGGGCCGCCTACGACGCCGCCCTGGAGCTTTTCGCGAACGAGGCTCTGGTCCTCGGCGAGCTCTACCGGCTCGTGGTCCAGGACTGGCGAAACGAGTACGTCAAGCTCCGGGGCTTTCCCTCTCCCCTAGCCGCCCGCAACAAGATGAACGACCTGCCCGACCGGGTGGTCGAGGCGCTGCTCGACGCCGTCGCCGAGGAAGCCCCGGTCTTGCACGACTACTTCCGCATCAAGGCCCGGGCGCTCGGGGTGGAAAGGCTCTCCCGCTACGACCTCTACGCCCCGGCGACGCGGGCCGAGCGGAGGTTCGACTTCGAGGAGGCGCTATCCAGGGTCGAGGCGGCGTTCTCCGCCTTCGACCCCGAGTTCGCCGCGCTCGCCCGCCGGGTGATCGAGGAGCGCCACGTGGACGTCTACCCCCGCCCGGGCAAGCGGGGCGGCGCCTTCTCCTACGGCCCCGCCCCCGGGGTCACCCCCTACCTCCTCCTCAACTTCCAGGGCGAGGCCCGGGACGTGGCCACCCTCGCCCACGAGCTCGGCCACGCGATCCACGCCCTGCTGGCGGCGGACCACCCGGTCTTCACCTTCCACGCGCCCCTGCCGCTCGCCGAGATGGCCTCGACCTTCGGCGAGATCCTGCTCACCGACGCCCTCCTCGCCGAGGAAAGGGACCCCGCCCTAAAAGCCCAGATCCTCTTCGACCAGCTCGACGACGCCTACGCCACCGTCGTCCGCCAGGCCTACTTCGCCCGGTTCGAGATCGAGGCCCACCGCCTCCTCGCCGAGGGCGCCCCGCTCTCGACGGTCCACGAGGCCTACCGGAAGACCCTCTCCGACCAGTTCGGCGACGCGGTCGAGGTCCCCGAGGCCTTCCGCTATGAGTGGCTGATGGTGCCGCACTTCTACCACACGCCCTTCTACGTCTACGCCTACGCCTTCGGCCAGCTCCTGGTCTACGCCCTCTACCGGCGCTACCGGGAGGAAGGGGAAGCCTTCGTCCCTCGGCTGAAGAAGCTCCTGGCCGCCGGAGGCTCGGTCGCCCCGGTCGAGCTCCTCGCCGGCGAGGGGTTCGACGTCGAAGACCCCGGGTTCTGGCGGGAGGGGTTCGCCTACCTCGCCGAACGGATCGCCCTCTTAAAGGTGCTCCTCGACGAGGCCGAAGCCTAGGGCCGGGGCATCCGCCCCGGCCGGTCCGTATAATGAGAACGCTAAGGAAAGGGGGACAAGGCTATGAAGCGGATCGGGTTCCTCTTGCTCGGCCTACTGGGTTTTGCCCTCGCGGCCGAGCCGATCAAGATCGGCGCGCTCTACATCCTCTCCGGCAACTTCGCCAACTACGGCCAGGCCTCGAAGGAGGGCGCGACCCTCGCCGCCGAGGAGATCAACGCCGCCGGCGGCCTGCTCGGCCGACCCGTCGAGCTCATCTTCGTGGACCACGGCAAGCCCGACCAGGCGGTGCGGGAAGCCAAGAGGCTGATCCTCGAGGAGAAGGTGGACTTCCTCTTCGGCATCGACTCGAGCTCGGTGAGCCTCGCGGTGGCCCCGGTGGCCAACGAACACAAGGTGCCGCTCGTCGTCACCCACGCCGCCACCCCCCGGCTCACCGAGATGTGTCTCCCCTACGTCTTCCGCACCTCGAACAACGCCCGCATGGACTCCTGGGCGGCGGCCGCCTTCGCCGCCAAGAAGCCCTATAAACGCTGGGCCAACATCGGCCCCGACTACGAGTTCGGCCGGGTCAGCTGGGAGGACTTCATCACCCGGCTCAAGGAGCTGAAGCCCGACGTCGAGGTGGTGAGCGAGCAGTGGCCGAAGTTCGGCTCCTCCGACTACTCCTCCTACATCACCGCGCTGATGCGGGCCCGGCCCGAGGCCGTCTTTAGCTCGCTCTGGGGCGGCGACTTCGTCACCTTCGCCAAGCAGGCGATCCCCTACGGCTTCTTCAAGAGCATTAAGTTCTACGTGAACCCCACCGGCGGCGCCCTCCAGGCGCTCGAGCCGCTCGGCAAGAACGCGCCGGAGGGGCTCCTCGTCGGCACCCGCTACTGGTTCCTCTACCCCAAGACCGAGAAGAACCAGGCCTTCGTCAAGAAGTACTACGAGAAGTACGGCCGCTACCCCTCCTACAACGCCGGCGAGGCCTACTCCGGGCTGATGATGCTGGCCGCCGCCGTCAAGAAGGCGGGCTCCACCGACCCCGACGCGGTCAAGGCCGCCTTCGAGGCCGACGGCGGGCTCAAGTTCGAGTCCATCGAGGGGCTCAAGTGGATGCGCCCCGCCGACCACCAGGTCTTCGAGGACCTGGTCTGGGGCTACACCAAGCTCACGCCGGACTACCCCTTCGCCATCCTCGATCCCGTCATCGTGGTGCCGGCCAAGGACACGATCTACCCCACCAAGTGCGCGAAGTAAAAACCCCGGCGGGCGGGCCCAGCCCCCGCCCGCCGCTAAACGCCCATGGGCCTTGACGTCGGCTTCTTGATCCAGCAGTTCCTCACCGGGCTCGCCACCGCGAGCACGCTCTTTCTGCTCGCGGTGGGGCTTTCCTTGATCTTCGGGGCGCTCGGCATCGTCAACTTCGCCCACGGCTCCTTCTACATGCTGGGGGCGTACCTGCTTTACTGGGTGGTCCGCGGCGACCCCGAGGGGCTCTGGTGGGGCATGGCGGTGGTGGCGGCGATCGGCCTCGTACTCGGGGCCCTCGTCGAGCGGATCTTTCTGAGGCCCGTCTACCCCCGCCCGGAGCACCACCAGATCCTGCTCACCTACGCCCTTTTGCTCGTCATCGAGGACGGGGTCAAGATCCTCTTCGGCTCGGCCTACAAGTCGCTGGGGCCGCCGGCCTCGCTCGCGATGCCGATCTGGATCCTGGGCGCGCCCTTTCCCGCCTACTACCTGGTGCAGATCCTGCTGGCGGCGGCGGTGGCCGTGCTTCTCTGGCTCTTTTTGAAGCGCACCCGGGTGGGGCTTTGGATCCGGGCGGTGACCCAGGACCGGGAGATGCTCGAGGCCCTGGGGATCCCGGTGCCCCGCCTCCTGACCGGGGTCTTCGCCCTGGGGATCGCCCTCGCCGCCCTCGGCGGCGCGGCCACCCTGCCCATGCAGACGGTGAGCCCGGGGGTGGCGGTGGAGGCGGTGATCAGCGCCTTCATCGTGGTGGTG
>JALVVO010000282.1 GCA_027023345.1 Thermaceae bacterium | reverse complement strand
GGAACCAAGGGGGGCCCTTCGGGGACGGTGGGTGTGGGAGCGACCTTGGGCCTCGGCGCCGGGGCCTCGGGCTTGGACACCCGCGGCCCGGCCGGGGCTTTAGCGGGCGGCGCGGGCTTTTTCGGCGCCGCCGGCTTCGGCGTCGGCCTCGACGCCGGCTTGGGACGGGCCTTCGGCTTCGGCGGGGCCTTGGCCTTGGGCTCAGGCTTCGCCGCCTGAGGGACCGGGCGCTCCGGGGGCCTGGGCGCCGGGGGCGGCGGCAGGTTCTGCCCGCCGGGCCCGAACTCGACGAGGAGGTAGCCGGTCGCCTTTCGCGGGGGGACCGGGGGCGTCTGGACCAGGAGCAGGAAGAAAAGGGTCAACAGCCCCGTGGAAAAAAGGGCCAGCAGCCAAGCTCTGCGCTTCTTCCGGCGCTCGTTCATGGCACGACGGCGATCGCCACCTTCTTGGCCCCCGCCTGGCGGATCAGGTCCATGACCTCGACCACCCGCCCGTGGGCCACCTTGGCGTCGGCCCGGAGGACGACGAGCCCGCGCTCGTCCCGGCTGAGGCGGGACTGGAGGGCGGCGAAGAGGGCGGCGTCGGTGAGCCGGCGGTTGCCCAGGTAGGCCCGGCCCTTTTCGTCGAGCACCACGGTGGGCACGTCCCGGGGCTCCTCGACCCCGGTCTGGGCGCTGGGAAGCTCGATGGGAAGGCCGGTCTCCGGGGTGATGAAGGTGGAGCTGACCATGAAGAAGATGACCAGGAGGAAGACGATGTCCACGAACGGCGCGAGGTTGATCTCGGGCCGCGGCCTAATCCGGCTTCGACGCATGCCCCACCTCGGCGAGCACGCCCAAGAGCTCCTCGCGCCGTTGCTCGAGCTCAGTGAGAATATCCTCCACCCGGCCAGCCAGGTAGTGGTAGGCGAAGAGGGCGGGGATCCCCACCACCAGACCGCCGGCGGTGGTGAAGAGGGCCTCCCCGATCCCCCCGGCGAGGAGCCGCGCGGTGGTCTGCCCTTGGGCGGCGAGCACGTTGAAGGCCTGGATCATCCCGGTCACGGTCCCGAGCAGGCCGAAGAGCGGCGCCACCTGGGCGGTCACCCCGAGCACCCCGAGGCCCCGGGAGAGCCGGACCTCCTCCTCGAGGAGCGCGGCCTTCAAGGCGGCGTCAACCGCCGCCACCCCGTAGGGCACCCGGGGCAGACCCGCGAGCAGGAAGCGCCCGAGCGCCCCGCCGTGGGCCCGGGCGGCCTCGAGGGCGACCTCGAGCTGACCCCGCCGGAGCGCGGCCTCGACCTCGCGCATGAGCCGCTCGCCCCCCACCCGCTCGCGGCGAAGGGTGAGGTAGCGCTCGAAGAAGACGTAGGCGGCATAAAGCGTGAGGAGCAGGAGCACGACGAGGATCCAGCCCCCCTGTTGCACCTTGAGCATGCCCCTACGATACCGCCCGGGGGTGAGAAGAACGCGAGCCCCTTGCAACTCCTTTCCGCACGCGGAAGGATAGGGGCGTGCGCTGGATTCGAGACCCCGCCCTCGAGCCGATCGCCGAGAAGGTGCTCGCGGGGGAACGGATCGCCCTCGAGGAGGGGCTCGCCCTCTACCGGACCCGGGACCTTCCCGCGCTGCTCCGCCTGGCCCACGCGGTCCGCACCCGGAAGACCGGCGACAAGGTCTACTTCGTCCACTCGCTTCGGTTCTCCCAGACCAACATCTGCTACGTCGGCTGCAAGTTCTGCGCCTTCGCCCGGCGCTTCGGCGAGGAGGGCGCCTGGGACTACAAGGTGGACGAGGCCCTCGCCTGGATCGCCGAGCGCTACCAGCCGGGCATGACCGAGCTCCACATCGCCTCCGGCCACCACCCGAAGAGGCCGCTTTCCTACTACGTGGAGCTCCTCTCGGCGATCCGGGAGCGCTTCCCCTCGCTCCAGCTCAAGGCCTTCACCGCCGCCGAGATCGCCCACATCGCCAAGGTCGCCCGCACCGACGTCGAGACCGTCCTCAAAGAGCTCAAGGCCGCGGGGCTCGTGATGCTTCCCGGCGGCGGGGCGGAGATCTTCGCCGAGCGGGTGCGCCGGCTCATCGCCCCCGCCAAGATCAAGGCCGAGGTCTGGCTCGAGGTGCACCGCACCGCCCACCGCCTCGGCATCCCCACCAACGCCACCATGCTCTACGGCCACGTCGAGACCCTGGCCGAGCGCCTCGACCACATGGACCGGCTCCGGCGCCTCCAGGACGAGACCGGGGGCTTCATGAGCTTCATCCCCCTGGCCTTCCAGCCGGACGGCAACCCCCTCGCCCGCGAGCTCAAGAAGACCGAGCCGCCGGACGCCGTGGACGACCTCAAGAACCTGGCGGTGGCCCGGATCTTCCTCGACAACTTCCCCCACGTCAAGGGCTACTGGGCGACGATCACCCCCGAGATCGCCCAGGTCTCGCTGGACTGGGGGGTCTCCGACGTGGACGGGACGCTGGTCGAAGAAAAGATCGTGCACATGGCCGGCGCTCGCGCCCCCGAGGGCCTTTCCAAGGAGGCGCTCGTTGACCTGATCCGCCGCGCCGGCTACCGGCCGGTGGAGCGGGACGCGCTCTACCACGAGCTCCACGACTACGGGAAAGCGGCGGCATGAGCTACCGGGTGGGCCTCCCCCCCTACGCCAACGTCGCCCCCCTCGCGCGCTACCTCAGGCCGCAGGGCTTCGAGCTCGTGCGGGCGGTGCCCACCGAGCTGAACCGGGGGCTCCTAGAGGGCGAGCTCGAGCTCAGCCTGGTCTCCTCGGTCTTCTACCTGGAGCACAAAGACCGCCTCGAGCCCCTCCCCGACTTCGCCGTCGCCGTGCTCGGCCGGGTCTACTCGGTCAACCTCTTCTCCCGGGTGCCCTTCGAGCAAGCCAGGCGAATCGCCCTCACCACCGAGAGCGCCACCTCGGTCCGGCTGCTCCGGCTCCTCCTCGGCGAGGACCGGGTCTACGAACGGGTCGAGGGGGGGCTCGAGCTCCTCGACCGCTACGACGGCGTGCTGCTCATCGGCGACCGCGCCGTCCGCGCCTACGCCGAGCTCCTCCCCTCCCTCCCGGAGAGCGTCCACGACCTGCCCGAGCGCCCGAGCGGCGTCCACGTCACCGACCTGGCCGAGGCCTGGTACCGGCGAACCCGCCTCCCCTTCGTCTTCGCGGTCTGGGCCCACCCCAAGGGAGCGCCGCCGCCCCCCGAGGTGCTCGCCGAGCTCCGCCGCGCGCGCCGCGAGGGCCTCGCCCGCCTGGGGGAGGTGGCCCGGGCCGAGGCGGAGCGCCTCGGGGTCGCCTGGCCGCTTCTGCTCCACTACCTCTGGAACTTCCGCTACCACTTCGAGGCCCCCGACCGCGAGGGCCTCGCCGCCTTCGCGCGGCTTGTTTCCGGCTAGCGGAGCCTTCGCAGGTAATCCTCGAGGCTCGCCCGGGAGAGCTCGCCGAGGTGCCGGGCCACCGCCACCCCCTCGGCGTCGAAGAAGATCGTCGTGGGCAGGGCCACCACCCGGAGCCTTCGCACCAGCCGCCCCTCGGGGTCGAGGACGACGTTCGGGAGGCTGAGCCCCTCGCGCTTCAAAAAGGCCCGGACGGTCTCGGCGTTCTCCCCGCTGTTGGCGAAGACGAAGACGACCCCCTCCTCCCGGGCGGCGAACTCGGCGAGCAGCGGCATCTCGCGGCGGCAGGGCGGGCACCAGCTGGCCCAGACGTTCAGGACCACCGGCCGCCCGGCGAACTCGGCCAGCGAGACCACCGTCCCCTCCGGGGTGGAGAAGGCCCAGCCGGGAAGGCGCTCGCTCTGGCGCGCTTGCTGGGAGAGGAGGAAGAAAAGCGCCGCCGCCACCGCCCCGCCCACCAGCGCCGGGGGCAGCGCGAGCGCGAGCCGGAGCCGGGCGCGCCGGAAGAAGTAGAGCGTATAGAGCGCCCCGGCGAGCACGCCCGCGAGCGGCGAGAACCCGCCCTGCCAGAAGTAGAGCACGCTCAAGGGGTCGGCGGCGTAGGCGCCCAGGTGGCCGAGGACGAAGCCCAGCCGGGCGCCGACGAGCCCCACCAACACGGCGTTCCAGGCCCAGTTCGCGAGCGCCTTCGGCCCCCTCCTCGCGAGCACCTCGGCGGCGAGCACGAAGCCGAGGAGCGCCAGGGCGACGAAGGCGCGGACCAGGGGGACGACGAAGGGGCCGAGCTTGATCGCTTCCACGCCCCGAGGCTAGCGGGCCGGCATGAAGGCGGCGTGAAGCCTACTGGGTCGAGAGCGTGTTGATGATCTGAAAGAGCGGGAGGAACATGCCGGCGACGATCATGCCCACGATCGCGCCCAGGAAGATGATCATGATGGGCTCGATCGCCGCGGTCAGGCTCTCGACGGTCTCGTCCACCTCGCGCTCGTAGAAGTCGGCCACTTTTTGCAGCATGGCGTCGAGGGCGCCGGTCTCCTCGCCGATCGCCACCATCGAGGCCACCATCGGCGGGAAGATCTCGGGGTAGCGGAGCAGGGTGCTGTTGAGCGGCTCGCCCACCTGAATGGTGTTCTTGGTCTCCTCCAGGATGTCCTCGACCACCGCGTTGCCGGCAGTGCCCTTGGTGATGTCCACGGCCTCGACGATGTTGACGCCCGAGGAGAGCAAGAGGCCCAGGGTGCGGGCGAAGCGCGCCAGCGCGCTTTTTTTGTTCAGGACCCCGAAGACCGGCATGCGAAGCTTGATCCGGTCGATGATCCGGCGGCCCCGCTCGGTGCGGTAGACGTAGCGGTAGGCGAGGTAGAGGGCGACGACGCCGAGGACCAAGTAGAGGGTGCTCGAGCGCAGGAAGTCGGAGACCGCGATCAAGAAGCGGGTGAGGAGGGGCAGCTCCGAGCCCAGGTCGGTGAGGATCTGGGCGAACTGGGGAACGATGCCGGTGAGCAAGAAGTAGGTAACGAGGATAGCGAAGACGAAGACGATCACCGGGTAGGTCATGGCCGACTTGATCTTGCCCCGGAGCTCGAGGTCCTTCTCCAGGAAGGTGGCCAGCCGGTCGAGGATCGCGTCCAGCGTGCCCGAGGCCTCGCCGGCCCGCACCAGGTTGACGTAGAGCCGGCCGAAGACCGGGTGCTTGACCAGCGCGTCGGAGAGCGCCATGCCGCCCTCGACGTCGGTGCGTACCCCCTTGAGGATGGCCTTGAACTTCTTGTTCTCGGTCTGCTTCTCCAGGATGGCGAGGGCCTGGACGATGGGCAGGCCGGCGGCCATCATGGTGGCGAGCTGGCGGCTGAAGATGGCGACGTCCTTGAGCCCGGGCCCCCGCTCCAGGAAGGAGAGGCTGACCTCGGCCTGCAGCCCCTTCCCGGGCTCCTTGATCTCGGTGATGTAGTAGCCCTTCTCCCGGAGCACCCGGGCCGCCGTGCGCAGGTCGGCGGCCTCGATGGTCGCCGCGATGCTGCGGCCCTGCCGGTCGCGGGCGCGGTAATGGTAGATCGGCATGTTGTTCTATAGTATAGCCCCGGAATGCGCCCCGACCTGGCCGAGGCCGCCCGTGTGCTCGAGGCAGGGGGCCTGGTCGCCTTTCCCACTGACACCGTATGGGGCGTGCTGGTCCGCCCCGACGACCCAGGAGCGGTAGCCCGGGTCTACCGC
>JALVVO010000281.1 GCA_027023345.1 Thermaceae bacterium | reverse complement strand
TCTCGGGGGCGGGCGTGGCGGGTTCGTCTCCATGGGATCTTTCCCCGCCGCGAGGCTTCGATTTGGGGCTCCTAATCCTGGATTATACCGGGTTGCACCCCCGGGCGCTTCGGGTATCCTCCGGGCGTGGACGAGGCCGAAGCGTCATCGCTTTGCCAAGGCCAGCCGCCGTTCCTCGAAGTCAAGAACCTCACCAAGCGCTTTCCCGGGATAGTCGCCAACGACCGCGTGAGCCTCGCCGTCTGTCCCGGCGAGGTGCACGCGCTCCTCGGCGAGAACGGCGCCGGGAAGAGCACCCTGGTCTCGATCCTCTACGGGCTTTTGGAGCCCGACGAGGGCGAGGTCCGGATCCGGGGGCAGCGGGTGCGGATCCGCTCGCCCAAGGACGCGCTCCGGCTCGGGATCGGCCTGGTGCCCCAGCACTTCCTCTTGGTCAAGAAGCACACCGTGGCCGAGAACGTGGCCCTGGGCCTGGAAGGGCTCCCCTTTTACCAGCCGGCGCGGGCGCTCGCGCCTCGGATCCGGGAGCTCGGCGAGCGCTACGGCCTGCCCGTGGACCCCGAGGCCTACGTATGGCAGCTCTCGGCCGGCGAGCAGCAACGGGTCGAGATCCTGAAAGCGCTGGTGCGGGACGCCACTCTTCTCATGCTCGACGAACCTACGAGCGTTCTCACCCCCCAGGAGGCGCGGGGGCTCTTTCAGGTGCTCGGGCGGATGAAGGCCGAGGGACACGCGGTGATCTTCATCACCCACAAGCTCGAGGAGGTCCTGGCCGTCGCCGACCGCGTGACGGTGCTGCGCCAGGGACGGGTGGTGGCGAGTCTCGAGGTCTCGAAGGCCGACCGCCGCACCTTAGCCCGGCTGATGGTGGGGGAGGAGCTCCCCGAGGCCCGTGCCCCCCGCCGGCGGGCCCCGGGGCGCGAGGTGCTCTTCGTCGAGGACCTCTGGGTCCGTTCGGACCGGGGTTTCTACGCGGTCAAGGACGCGAGCTTCACGCTGCGCGAGGGGGAGATCGTGGGGCTCGCCGGGGTCGCCGGCAACGGCCAGAGCGAGCTCATCGAGGCCCTAACCGGCCTGCGCCGGATCGAGCGGGGCTGGATCCGGGTGGGGGAGAGGAACCTCACCGGCAGGGACGCCCGGGCCTTCTTCGAGGCCGGCGTCGCCCACGTCCCCGAGGACCGGAACCACCGCGGCGTGGTCGGGAGCCTCTCGGTGGCCGAGAACCTCGTCCTCCGGCACTACCGCTACCCGCCGTTCGCCCGCGGGCCGGTGCTCGACCGGCGGCGGATTTTGCGCTTCGCCGAGGAGCAGGTCCGGGCCTACGGCATCAAGACCCCCTCGGTCGCGACCCCGGTCCGCCTGCTCTCGGGGGGCAACGTGCAGAAGCTGATCCTGGCCCGGGAGCTCTACGGCGAGCCCCGGGTCCTCGTCGCCGCCCACCCCACCTACGGCCTCGACGTCGCCGCCGCCCACCAGGTGCACGAGCGGATCCTCGCGGCCCGGGACCGGGGGGCGGCGATCCTCCTCGTGAGCGAGGACCTGGAGGAGATCCTCGCGCTTTCCGACCGCATCCTGGTGATCTTCGAGGGGCGGATCGTGGCCGAGCTCGCTCTTGAAGAGGCCACGAAGGAGCGGCTCGGGATGCTGATGGCGGGGGTGGCGGCGTGAAGCTGGTGCCGAGGCCGGAGCCGGGGGTGCTCGAGGTCCTCCTGGTCTCGGTGGGCGCGGTTCTCCTCGCCTTCCTGGCGAGCCTCGCGCTTCTCTGGCTTTACGGCGCCCCGCCTTGGGAAGCGGCGGCGGCGATCGCCGCCGGCGTCTTCGCCGACCCCCGGGGGTTCGCCGAGGTGCTGAGGCGGGCGGTGCCCCTCGTCCTCGTGGGGGCGGGGCTCG
Organism: Thermaceae bacterium; assembly: GCA_027023345.1. Lineage (GTDB taxonomy): Bacteria > Deinococcota > Deinococci > Deinococcales > Marinithermaceae > WFXV01. The sequence continues at coordinate 3,798 of JALVVO010000281.1, read as the reverse complement.
CCCTCGCCTTTCGGGCCCAGTTTTGGAACATCGGCGCCGAGGGCCAGCTCCTCATGGGCGCGGTGGCCGCCGCCGGCGTGGCGCTTTTTTCCGGCTTGCCCGGGCCCTGGATGCTTTTCGCCATGGGCCTTTCCGCCTTCCTCGCCGGAGGGCTCTGGGCGATCTTCGCCGCCCTCTTGAAGGCCCGCCTCGGGGTGAACGACGTGATCACCACGCTCATGCAGAACTACGTCGCCATCTACCTGGTGGACTGGTTGATCCACGGCCCCTGGAAGGGCAAGAGCGCCTTTGGCTTCGCCTACACCGACCGCTTCCCCGAGGCCGCGGGGCTGCCCCTCCTCCCCGGCACCGCCCTAGCCTGGCCCGGGGTCGTGCTCGCGCTCTCGTTCGCCGCGCTCTTCGCCTGGCTCCTCTTCGCCACCAAGCTTGGCTTCGAGGTCCGGGTCCTGGGCGAGAACCCCGAAGCTGCCCGCTACGCCGGGGTGCGGGCGCTTTTCACCCTGAGCTGGGTGGCGCTCCTCTCCGGGGGCGCCGCCGGGCTCGCCGGCTTCGTCGAGGTAGCCGGCACCCACCACAAGCTGCTCGCCCCCCTGCAGATCTCGCTGGGCTACGGCTACACCGGCATCATCGTCGCCTGGCTGGGGCGGAACCATCCCCTCGCCGCGGCGCTCACCGGCCTCCTCGTCGGCTTCGTCTTCGCCGCCGGCGACGTGGCCAAGGTGGCGCTGGCCACGCCCTTCCAGCTGGTGCAGGTGGTGAACGGCCTCATCCTCTTCTTCCTGATCGCCGCCGAGGTCTTCCTCCGCTACCGGGTGGTCCTGGGGGTGCGCCGTGGTTGAGAGCTGGGTGGTGGCGACCCTGGCCCGGGGGCTCGCCTTCGCCGTGCCCCTCCTCTTCGCCGCCCTTGGCGAGCTGGTCGCCGAGCGGGCCGGGGTGATCAACCTCGGGGTCGAGGGGATGATGATCCTAGGGGCGCTTTCCGCCTTCGTCGTGGCCGACGCGAGCGGCAGCCCCTGGCTCGGGGTCCTGGCCGCCGCCTTCGTGGGGGCGGCGGCGGCCTTCTTCCACGCTTTTTTCTCCGTCACCCTGCGGGCCAACCAGTACGTCTCCGGCCTTGCCCTCACCATGGTGGGCCTCGGGCTTTCGGGGCTTTGGGGGAAGGCCTACGCCGGCCGGCCGCTCGCCCACCCGCTGCCGAAGTGGGACGTGCCCCTTTTGAAGGAGATCCCCTGGCTCGGTCCCGGGATCTTCTCCGGGCAGAGCGCGCTCCTCTACCTGGGCTTCGTGTTCGCCTTTTTGCTCTGGGTCTTCCTCTACCGCACCCGGGGCGGGATCCACCTGCGCTCGGTGGGGGAGAACCCCGCCGCCGCCGACGCCCTCGGGATCAACGTCTACCTCGTTCGCTACCTGGCGGTGCTCTTCGGCGGGGCGATGGCCGGGGTGGCCGGGGCCTACCTCTCGGTCGCCTACCGCCCCTCCTGGACCGAGGGGATGACCGCGGGGATGGGCTGGATCGCGCTGGCGATCGTGATCTTCGCCGCCTGGGATCCCCTGCGCGCGGTGGGCGCGGCCTTCCTCTTCGGCGCCTTCTACCACCTGGCCTACCGCTTCCAGGCCCACCTGGCCCCCGAGTTTTTGAAGATGACCCCCTATCTCTTCACCATTCTTTTCTTGGTCCTGAGCGCTCTCGGAAAGGGCGTCCGCCTGGGCGCTCCCGAGGCGCTGGGACGCCCCTTTGTACGGGGCGAGCGCTAGGAGGTTGGGGATGAGGAAGGTTTGGTTGGCGGCGGTCGTGGTTTTAGGCGCGCTGGCCTTCGGCCAGCAGGAGGTCAAGGCGGGCTGGATCTACGTGGGCCCCATCGGGGACTACGGCTGGACCCACGCCCACGACGTGGGCCGGAAGGAGGCGGAGGCGGCCTTCCCCTGGCTCAAGACCAGCTACGTCGAGAGCGTTCCCGAGGGCCAGGCGGGGAGCTACATCGACCAGATGGTGCGCCAGGGAACGAAGGTCATCTTCGCCACCAGCTTCGGCTACATGGACGCGGTCCTAGAGGCGGCGAAGCGCTACCCCGACGTGATCTTCGCCCACGCCACCGGGTTTAAGCGGGCGCCCAACGTGGCCACCTACATGGCCGACTTCTACCAGGTCTACTACCTGAACGGCCTGATGGCCGGGGCGCTCACCAAGACCGGGAAGGTGGGGTACGTGGGCGCGTTCCCCATCCCCGAGCTCAAGCGCCACATCAACGCCTTCACCCTGGGCGTGCGCACCGTGAACCCCGAGGCCAAGGTCCTGGTCCGCTGGATCTACGAGTGGTACAACCCGGCGGCGGCCAAGGAGGCGACCGAGGCGCTGATCGCCGAGGGGGCCGACGTCTTCGCCTTCACCGAGGACAGCCCCACGGTGGTCCAGGTGGCGGCGGAGAAGGGCTTCCCCTCGTTCTCCCACTACTCGCCGATGCTGAAGTTCGCCCCCGACTACGTGGTGAGCGGCCAGCTCGTGCACTGGGGGACGATCTACAAGGACTTCTTGGCCAAGGTCTACGCCGGGCTCTACACCCCGAAGAACCTGGAGGACGTGGACTACTGGTGGCTCCTTCCCCAGGGGGCGGTGGAGCTCGGGGCCGACTTCGGGGTGCCGGTGAACCCCAAGTTCGCCGGGCGGCTGAAGGCCAAGGCGGTGGACCACCCGATCTTCGGCGAGATCAGCGTCTACGACCTGGTGATGAAGCTCCACGGGTTGATGAAGGACGTCGAGCTCGCCTTCGACCCCTTCCAGGGGCCGATCAAGGACCGCAAGGGCGTGCTCCGGGTGCCCGAGGGGCTCAGGCTCACCAAGCACCAGCTGGAGACGATGGAGTGGGCGGTCGAGGGGGTCGTGGGCCCCTGGCCCAACGAGCCGAAGTAGCCGGGTCCTAGGCCGCGTCGGCCCGGGCGCGCGCCCGGGCCGACCTGCTTAGGACCAGGTGTGGTAGACGGCGCCGAGCTCGAAGCGGTAGAAGGCGTTCTCGTCCTCGCCCTCGTGGAGCCGGCCGAGGTCGCGGGCGAGGGAGAAGAAGCCCCGGCCGGGCTTTCGGTCGGTGGTAGAGAAGACCACCACGCTGAGGAGCGGCCGGGCGTGGCAGGCCTCGTAGAGGGAGACGAGCTCGAGCAACCGGCCCACCTCCCGGGCCATGCGCGGGCCCTCGTCGAGCTCGGATTTCGCTACGCCCAAGGTTACGGATTGGCCCGGCTCGGAGGTTCCCCGAACTGGCCCCGGGACCTCGCTTAGACTGGGCGTACCATGCGGCTTGCCACCAACGCGCCGGGCGACTGGCCCGCGGTGTACCTCGAGCCCGCCGACCTCGCCCGGGGTAAGGGCGCGCTCCTCTCCGCCGTCGCGCGGACCCTGGGCGAGGCCGGCTTCCGCCTCGAGAGCCCCGACCACCCCTTCCCCCTCCGGGAGGGGGTGATCTACGCCGACGCTCTCTTGGTGCGGGGAGAGGAGCGCTGGCCGCTCTTCGTCTACCCCGAGGCCGGTCTCGAGGTGGCCCAGCGCTACTACACCGCCGAGGCCCTGCTCGCCGACCGGTTCCCGGACTACTTTCCCGCAGTCTACTACGCCCCCCGGCCGCTCGAGCCCCTGCCCCGGACCAAGCTCGGCGACGCCGCCCTGGAGCGGGGGTTCGTGCTCCAGCCGACGGGCGCCCCCCGCCCCGGGCGGTACCCGGTCTGGCGGGCCCGGGCGGCGGGCGAGCGCTTCGATCGCTCCCCGGTCTGGGAGGCGATGGCCGAGGTCGACCGCCTGCTTCGGGGACG
>JALVVO010000280.1 GCA_027023345.1 Thermaceae bacterium | reverse complement strand
GGCGTGGACCCGGCTTCCCTTTCGGTCGCGGGCCTTGCCCAGCGACTCGGCGTGGAGCTGGGCGAACCACTGGGCGATGGCGTAGAGCCGCCGGCCGTAGGGCATGAAGACGTGGACGCGCTTTCCCCGGTAGCGCTCGAGCAGAAAGAGCGCGAGGGCGGTCTTCGCCGCGGTCTCGGCGACCCGCCGGTTCGCCCGCCGGGCCCCCATCAAGAGGGCGTCCACGTCGGCGCCGGCGAGGGCGAGGGGAAGGGTGCCCACCGGGGTGAGGGCGGAGAACCGTCCGCCGACGTCCTTGGGGACGTCGAAGGCGGCGAGCCCCTCGGCGCGGGCGAGCGCCCTCAAAGGGCCCTTTTCAGGGTCGGTGACCACCGCTAGGTGGCGCCGCCAGTCCTCCCCCAGGGCGTCCTCGAGCCAGCGGCGGAAGACGAGGAGGAGGGCCGCGGTCTCGGCGGTGCCGCCCGACTTGCTCACCGCCACCACCAGGGTGCGGGCGGGCTCGAGCCGCTCGAGGAGCCGTCGGATGGGCAGGGGGTCGGTGTGGTCGAGGAAGTGGAGGGTCTTCCCGCCGGGGGCGAGGGCCTCGTAGAGCCCCCTCGCGGGGAGGGCCGAGCCGCCGATCCCGAGCACCGCCACCTCGCTCGCCCAGGCGGCGGCCTCGGCGTAGCGTTTGACCTCCCGCAGGGTTTCGGTGTCGTCGGGGACCCGGATCCAGCCGAGCATGGCGGCGGGGTCCCCGGCCCTTTCGAGGAGCGCCCGGTGGTGCGCCTTGAGCGTGGGTTCCCAGGCCTTGAGCTCGTTCTCGACCTCAAGGCCGCTTTCCCGGCCGATCCGGGCGCTTTCCAGGTCGTCGAGCTTGACCTCGAGCATGGCTTCACTCTACGCCCGCGCCGGCTTAGAATGGGCTTTGCCTGCCGGGATGGCGGAACCGGTAGACGCAACGGACTTAAAATCCGTTGGGGGCGAGTCCCCCGTGCGGGTTCGAGTCCCGCTCCCGGCACCAGGGGTGGACGCGCGCCCCGGCCCTTTTTCTGGGGACTTCAGCGAGGGTGCGTTCCCGTGATAAAATTCCTCGGATGGACCGGATCGTCATTCGGGGCGCGCGCGAGCACAACCTGAAGAACGTCGACCTCGAGCTCCCCCGGGGCAAGTTCATCGTCATCACCGGGGTCTCCGGTTCCGGCAAGAGCACGCTGGCCTTCGACACCATCTACGCCGAGGGCCAGCGTCGCTACGTCGAGAGCCTCTCCTCCTACGCCCGCCAGTTCCTGGGGGTGATGGACAAGCCCGACGTCGAGCGGATCGAGGGGCTCTCCCCGGCGATCTCGATCGATCAGAAGACGACCTCCCACAACCCCCGCTCGACGGTAGGCACGGTCACCGAGATCCACGACTACCTGAGGCTCCTCTTCGCCCGGGCCGGCGAGGCCCACTGCCCTACCTGCGGCCGCAAGATCGAGCGCACCTCGGCCTCCGAGATCACCGACCGGCTCATGGAGAAGCCCGAGGGCACCCGGGCGATCCTCATGGCCCCCCTGGTCCGGGGGAGGAAGGGCGAGTACCAGACCCTCTTCAAGCAGCTTTTGAAGGAAGGCTACACCCGGGTGCGGGTGGACGGGATCTTCTACCGCATCGAGGAGGCCCTCGAGCTCCGGCTCGCCCGCTACGAGAAGCACGACATCGACCTGGTGGTGGACCGGGTGGTGATCCGGCCCGAGGAACGGCCCCGGATCGCCGAGGGCGTCGAGCTCGCCCTGCTCCGGGGCGACGGCCTGCTCCGGGTCTACTACCCCGACGAGGACCGGGAGGAGCTCTTCTCCGAGAAGTTCGCCTGCCCCGAGCACGGGGCGGTGCTCGAGGAGCTCGAGCCCCGGATCTTCTCCTTCAACTCCCCCTACGGCGCCTGTCCCGCCTGCAGCGGGCTCGGCTACAAGCTCGAGTTCGACCGCGAGCTCGTGGTGAATCCCGAGCGCTCGCTCGCCGAGGGGGCGATCATCCCCTGGTCCAAGGGCCGGGACACCGGCCGCGGCTTCCTCTGGGACAAGCTCAAGGCCCTCGCCGACCACCTCGGCTTCGACCTCTACACCCCCTTCAAGGACCTCACCGAGGAGCAGCAAAACGCCGTCCTGTACGGGCTCGACGAGCCCTTCGAGGTGGTCTTCCGCCGGGGCGGGCGGGAGACCGGGCGGATGCAGGTGCGCTTTGAAGGGGTCATCCCCTGGCTCAAGAAGAAGTACGAGGAGACCGACTCCGAGGGCGTCCGGGAGGTGCTCGAGGGCTACATGGCCCTCCACGCCTGCCCGGTCTGCCACGGCACCCGCTACAAGCCCGAGGTCCTCGCGGTCACCGTGGCCGGTAAGAACATCGCCGAGGTGGGGGCGATGAGCGTCAAGGACGCCCTCGCCTTCTTCGAGGGGCTGGAGGCGAAGCTCTCCGACTACCAGAGGAAGATCGCCGCCCCCATCCTGCGCGAGATCCGGGCCCGGCTCGGCTTTCTGGCCGACGTCGGCCTGGACTACCTCTCCCTGGACCGCGCCGCCAACACCCTCTCCGGCGGCGAGGCGCAAAGGATCCGCCTGGCCACCCAGGTGGGGAGCGGCCTCACCGGGGTGCTCTACGTCCTCGACGAGCCCTCGATCGGCCTCCACCCCCGCGACAACCAGCGCCTGATCGGCACCCTGAAGCGCCTCCGCGACCTCGGCAACACCCTGATCGTGGTCGAGCACGACGAGGAGACGATCCGGAGCGCCGACTGGGTGGTGGACATGGGCCCCGGCGCCGGCGTCCACGGCGGCCGGGTGGTCGCCGAGGGGCCGCCCGAGGCCATCGCCCAGCACCCGCAGAGCCTCACCGGCGCCTACCTTCGCGGGGAGAAGCGGATCGAGGTCCCCGCCGAGCGCCGCAAGGGCTCGGGCCGGCGGCTCGTGGTCCGGGGCGCCCGGGAGCACAACCTGAAAAACATCGACGTGGCCATTCCCCTGGGCAAGTTCGTGGCCATCACCGGCCCCTCGGGCTCGGGGAAGAGCACCCTGCTCCACGAGATCCTCTACGCCCGGCTGGCCCGGGAGCTGATGCGGGCGAAGACCATCCCCGGCGCCCATGACGCGATCGAGGGCATCCACCACCTGGACAAGGTGATCGAGATCGACCAGAGCCCGATCGGCCGCACCCCCCGCTCCAACCCGGCCACCTACACCGGGGTCTTCGACGAGATCCGGGCGCTTTTTGCCAAGACCCCCGAGGCCAGAAAGCGCGGCTACGGTCCGGGGCGGTTTTCCTTCAACGTCAAGGGCGGCCGCTGCGAGGCCTGCCGGGGCGACGGCACGGTCAAGATCGAGATGCTCTTTCTGCCCGACATCTACGTCCCCTGCGAGGTCTGCAAGGGCAAGCGCTACAACAAGGAGACGCTCGAGGTCAAGCTCCGGGGCAAGAACATCGCCGACGTGCTCGACATGACCGTGGAGGAGGCGCTCGAGTTCTTCAAGAGCGTGCCCGCGATCACCCGCAAGCTCAAGCTCATGGTGGACGTGGGGCTCGGCTACATGAAGCTCGGCCAGCCCTCGCCCACCCTCTCCGGCGGCGAGGCCCAGCGGATCAAGCTGGCCACCGAGCTTGGCCGTAAGGCCACCGGCAAGACCCTCTACATCCTCGACGAGCCCACCACCGGCCTCCACTTCGACGACGTGAAGAAGCTTCTCGACGTCCTCCACCGCCTGGTGGACGCGGGCAACACGGTGGTGGTGATCGAGCACAACCTCGACGTGATCAAGACCGCCGACTGGGTGATCGACCTCGGTCCCGAGGGCGGCGAGCGCGGCGGCTACGTGGTCGCCGAGGGCACCCCCGAGGCGGTGGCGGCGAACCCGAAGAGCCCGACTGGCGCCTTCCTCCGGCGGATCCCCGAGATCGCCGAGCGGATCGACCTGGCCGCGGACTAGAGGGCGGCGGGGCCCGGGGCCCCGCCGCCCTGAAGCGGAGGCGGTCCGGCTAGCGCTTGAAGAGCAGGTAGAAGAGCCCGATCAGGACCAAGAGCCCGAGGACCAGCGCCAGGGTGAAGGCGATCTCGGGGTAGTGGCCGTAGCCCAGCTCGTGCCAGGGGACCCGGCGGACGGTGGGGCCGTGGCAGTCGAGGCAGAAGAGGGCGTTCCTCGCGGGCTCGACCCCGTGGTTGACGCTCATGTACCGGACCAGCGTCACGTACTCGCCGGTAAAGCCCAGCCCGGCGATCTTCGCCCCCACCTGGGCCGCCTTCTTGGTATCGCCGGTGGCGAAGACGAGCCCCACCTTGACCGGGACCGGGACCTTCCGCTCGGGGTCGAAGGGCACCACCGCCTCGTGGTACTTGAAGGGGTAGAGCTTGCCGTCGGTCTTAAAGAAGAGCCCCTGGCGCTTTGCGCCCTCGCTCACCGGGGCCAGGTAGGTGAGGCGTCCGTCCTCGACCTCGGCGGGCTCGGGGTAGAGGTAGGCGATCCGGGTCTTTTCGTTCCAGAAGCCGAGCACGGGCTTTAGGTCCTTGGCCAGCTTGATCTCGGGCTCCCATCGGGCCAGCTTCTCGCTGAACTCGGCCTTGGACCAGTCGCGGTGGGTGTCGGTGGGGGCCGCCTTGGCGTAGCGGGGGATGTGGCAGGTCTGGCAGGCGACCTTCTCCCGGTGGAAGGTCTCCAGCACCCAGCCGAGCAGCGGGCGGGTGTGGCGCCGCTCGTGGCAGTCGGCGCACTCCGGGGCTTTGGCCTTTTGGCTTCGGGCCCAGGTGTCCGGCCCGTCGAGCGCGACCTCGTGGTCCTTGAAGACGTGGCAGTCGGTGCACTCCATGCCCCGCGCCAGGTGGACGTCGATCGCCTCCTCGACCTCGCCGAGGAGGGCGGGCTCGAGGTTCGGCCGCTTGAACCCGGGCCCCCCGCCCGAGTAAGCGTGGCAGAGCAGGCACTGGTCCTTGGGCGGGGTCTTGACGATCGCCGCCGCCAGCTTCTCGAGCGGCACCTTCACCCGGTAGCGCCAGGTGCCGGAGGCGTCCTGGTAGACCTCCTTGACCCCGGTCTTGATCGCCTTGGGCCCGGCGGGGTAGACGGCGGGGTCGGCGTGGCAGCTGAGGCAGTCGAGGTTTTTGAGCTGCGCTTCGGTGAGCTCGGACTTCGGGATCAGGCCCAGGCTGTTGCCGTGGCACATCGAGCAGCCGGTGGCGATCAGCCTCCCCTTGAGGTCGGCGTGCTCCGGCGGCGGCGCCTTCAAGACCGCCTTGCCGATGTAGTTGACGTTCTTCTCCCCGTTCCAGAGGATCGCGCCGCAGAAGTCGTTGTAGGCGTACTTGCCGCCCATCTCGGCGGGGTCCTTCCCCGCTACGTCGGCGACCGTGCTCGCCATCTGGTAGTGGTAGCTGTGGAAGGCCTCCTTGGTCGCCTCCTCGTGGCAGTCCACGCAGGAGGCGGCGCCCTCGTAGCGGGTGATGCCCGCCTTCTTGAAGGCCTCGGTGTGGTCGGCGTAGGCGAGTTTGGGCCTGGGCTTCAGGGTCGTTTGAGCCACCACGGGCGCGCGGGGTCCGTAGAAGAAGAGCAGGCCGAGCACGGCCAGGGCGACGAGCACCACCAACGCGAAGAGTCGGGTTCCGCGCATCTCATACCCCCTTCATGACTAGTAATAGGGGTAGGCACCCCCAACAAATGTCCTGGCCGGGGGATAGAATCCCGGCCAGGACATTTGTTG
>JALVVO010000279.1 GCA_027023345.1 Thermaceae bacterium | reverse complement strand
GCTCCACCTCCTCCCAGAGCCCCTCCGGCACCCGCCCCTCCCGGTGGAAGAAGCGGCAGGCCTCGGTGGTGAGGGTGAACCCCGGCGGCACCGGGAAGCCGGCCCGGACCATCTCGACGAGGGCGAAGCCCTTGCCGCCGAGGAGCTCGCGGCCGAGCCCGGCGGCCTCCTCGAAGGTGTAGACGAACGGCACTCCCGCCCCCTAGACCGTCACCCGGGCCTTCTCCTTGAGGGCGAAGAAGCGCTGGCGCTCGATCAGGTCCTTCAGGGTGGTCCGGGAGAGGACCTCGCGGACCGCGTGGTCCACCTGGCGCCAGAGCTCCTCGGTGGCGCAGGTGCCCGCGGCCCAGCAAGTGGTGGGGTCGTCGATGCAGCCGACTGGCGCCACGCTGCCCTCGAGCGTCTCGACCACCTCCAGAGCGGTGATCTTCTCCGGCGGGCGGGCGAGCCGGTAGCCGCCCTTGGCGCCCCGCACGCTCTTGATGTACCCCGCCCGGCGGAGCGCCGAGGCGATCTGCTCCAGGTAGTGCTGGCTGATCCGCTGGGCCTCGGCCACCTCCTTGAGCGGCACCGGGTCCGGCCCCCGGGACCCGATCTCCAAGAGGGCGCGAAGCCCGTATTGGGCACGGGTCGAGATCCACATGCCTTGATTTTAACCCATATATTCCGTAGGCATTACCTAGGTTTTGGGCGCGACCAGGAGGGAGAGAAGAAAGATCGCGCTCTCGACCAGAATGACGGTGGCCCCGCTGGGCACGTCGTAGAGGTAGGAGAAGACCAGCCCCAGCACCACGCCGAGCAGACCAAAGAGGATGGAAAAGATCGTCATCTGGGCGAAGGTTCGGGCAAAGAGCCGGGCGCTCGCGGCCGGAATCACGAGGAAGGCGGCGACCAGCAGGATCCCCACCACCTTGACCGCGCTCACCACCACCGCCGCCACCATGGCGGTGAGCAGATAGTCGTCCAAGAGGACGGGGAGGCGATCGGCCCGGGCGAGGTCGCGGTCGAAGGTGGCGTAGGCCCAGCGCCCCCAAACGCCGAGCGTGAGGAAACTCAAGAGCGCCACCAGCGCCACCGCCCAGAGGTCCGCCGGGGTGACCGCCAGGATCGAGCCGAAGAGAAAGGCCATGGCGTCGGCGGCGTACTCGCTCTTGAGCGCGAGGAGCACCACGCCGAGCGCCACCGAGAGGGAGAAGAAGATCCCCACCGCGGTGTCGCCCCCGAGCTCGGTGCGCTCCCGCACCCAGGCGATCAGGAGCGCGATCAGCACGGTGAAGGGGAGGGCCACGAAAAGCGGCTCCGCCTCCAAGAAGAGCCCGAGCGCGACCCCGCCGAGGGCGGCGTGGGCGAGCCCCGAGCCCAGAAAGCTCATCCTGCGCTGGACCACGAAGACGCCGAAGTAGCTGGCGGTGGCGCCGACCAAAAGTCCGGCGAGCAGCGCCCGCTGCATGAAGGGAAGGGTGAAGGCCTCAAGCATCGCGACGCTCCACGCTGAAGCTAAGCTCGTGGGGGTGTCCGACGTGGCCGAAGGCCCGGCGCAGGCACTCGTCGGAAAGCGCGCGCTCGGGCGGACCGAAGCCGATGACCCGGCGGTTCAGCACCAGCACGTGGGTGGCGTGGTGGCGGGCGGCCTCCCAGTCGTGGGTGATCATGAGGACCGTCGCCCCGTGGTCGCGCTGGTATTGCTCGAGCATCCGGTACATGTCGGCCTCGCCGAGCACGTCCATGCCCGTCGCCGGCTCGTCGAGGAGGAGCATCCTCGGGCCCCGGACGAAGGCCCGGGCCAGGTAGACCCGCTGGAGCTCCCCGCCCGAAAGCCGCGAGAGGCGCCGGTGGGCGAGGTCCTCCCCCCGCACCCGGCGGAGGGCCGAGCGCGCCGCCTCCCGCTCGCGGGCGGTGAGCCGAAACGGCCAGCGGCGGCGCAGCCCGCTGGCTACGAGCTCGATGGAGAGCGCGGGGAAGCTTCGGTCGAGGGTCTTGAACTGGGGCACGTAGCCAAGCCACTCGGCGGGAACCTTGAGCGCGGGGCGGCCAAAGACCCGCACCTCCCCCTCGCTCGGGCGGAGGAGCCCCAGGATGAGCTTCAAAAGCGTGCTCTTCCCCGCCCCGTTGGGGCCGATGATGGCGACGAAGGCGCCCTCGGGAATCCGAAGGGAGACGTCGAGGAGCGCCGCGTAGCTCCCGTAGCGCACGTGGACGTGCTCGAACTCGACCGCCGCCTCCACGAATGCTCAGTATAGGACTCCGAAATGCAGGGAAAACCAGTCCGAAAGTCCCAGCCAAGCCTCCTCCCCCATGCGGGGCAGGTAGGTGACGTCCCCCGGCTCCCTTCGGAACCAGGTGTACTGCCGCCGGGCGTACCGCCAGACCGCCCGCCAGTCGGCCTCGATCGCGTCCTCGAGGCCGTACTCGCCCCTCAAGTAACGGACCACCTCCTTGTAGCCGATCGTTTGGAGGGCGGTGGGCATCGCGGGGTAGCGGGCGAGGAGCCCCCGGACCTCCTCGACCAGCCCGGCCTCGAACTGGGCGCGGGCCCGGGCCTGGATGACGGGTAGGAGCCTCCCTCGCTCGGGCCAGAGGACGAGCTTCTTGTAGGCGAACCGGGGCTTGCGCCAGGGCAGGCGGGCCGGGGGAACGCCGGTCTTCCGCAGGATGAAGAGCGCCCGGAGGAGGCGCCTTGGGTTCTTGCCCACCCGGGCCGCGTCCTCGGGGCTCGCCCGGTGGAGCTCCTCGAAGAGCGCGTCCACGCCGCGCCTCTTAAGCTCGGCCTCGAGCTCAGCCACGAGCCCGGGCTCAGGGGGCGGGACCTTGGGGATCCCCTCGGAGAGGGCCCGGATGTAGTAGCCGGTACCGCCGACCACGATCGGGAGCTTTCCCCTCGCCAAAACCTCGGCGATCGCCGCCTCCGCGAGCTCGAGGAAGCGCACCACGCTCATCGCTTCGTCTGGCTCGAGCACGTCCACGAGGTGGTGCCGGACGCGCGCGAGCTCCGCTTTGGAGGGCTTCGCGGTGCCGATGTCCAGGCCCCGGTAGACCAGGGTGGCGTCGGCGTTGACGATCTCCAGCCCCCGCTCCTCGGCGAGGCGGAGGGCAAGGGCACTCTTGCCCGTCGCCGTGGGACCGGCGAGGACCGGAATGACCGGGGTCACCGCTTCGGTTTTACCACGTGGCAGCGACGGCAGCGGGGCTCGTAGGTCTCGGCCGCGCCCACCAAGACCACCGGGTCGTCGAAGCTCGCGGGCTCCCCGTTCACCAGCCGCTGCGTACGGGTGGCCGGGGCCCCGCAGCGCACGCAGACGGCGGTGAGCTTCTCGACGAACTCGGCGCGAGCGAGGAGGGCGGGGATGGGTCCGAAGGGCTCCCCGCGAAAGTCCATGTCGAGCCCGGCCACGATCACCCGCACCCCGGCGTCGGCGAGGCGCTCGGCGATGGAGATCAGGCCGTCGTCGAAGAACTGCCCCTCGTCCAACGCTACCACGTGGGGAAAGGGCCGCTCCAGGGCCTCGAAGAGCGCCCCGCTGCTCTCCACCGGCTCCGCCTCGATGCGGGTGCCGTCGTGGCTGGTGACGTCGGTCTTGTGGTAGCGGTCGTCGAGCCTGGGCTTGAAGACCTGCACCCGCTGACCCGCGATCAAGGCCCGCTTGACCCGACGGATCAGCTCCTCGGACTTGCCCGAGAACATCGGGCCGACGATGACCTCGATCCAGCCCGGCGAGGGGAAGAGCGGAGGGTTCGTCATGGCGCGCGAAGGGGCCCGCGGCGCGGGCCCCTGGCGGGTCAGGCCTTCTTCTTGAGGTTCTTCTTGTAGGAATCGCCGTAGCGCCGCTGGAAGCGCTCGACCCGCCCCTCGGTGTCCACGAAGCGTTGCTGGCCGGTGTAGAAGGGATGGCAGGCCGAGCAGACCTCGACGTGGATCTCGGGCTTGGTCGAATAGGTCTCGATCACGTTGCCGCAACCGCAGATGATGCGGGCGGGGACGAGTTTCGGGTGGATGCCTTCCTTCATCTTCGCTACCTCCGCGCACGGGCTTGGTCGTGCGCCAAAACCTTGCCTAAGGTAGCAGATACCGGCGGCACCGGCAAGCGCCCTCCCCCAACCGGGGGTGGCGCGCCACCCCGGGCGGGTATAAGTTGAAAGACATGAAGGCACGCTTGCTAACCCTCGCGGCCCCATTGCTCCTGGTCCTCGCCGCCTGCACCACCCCGCCGGTCACCATCGGGCTTTCCGACGTCAAGATCGACCTTTCGGTCGCAGTGGACAGCGCCGGGAAGGTGATCTTCCCGGAAAGCCCGCTCGAGCTCAAGAACCCCCTACCCGGCACCTCCGTCGCTTCGGTGACGGTACGGGGCGAAGCCAGGTTGGAGCAGGCGGCCACCCTGAGCTTCGACGTGTACGCCACCGACACCGACCCCGGCGAGCTGGGATGCACCAAGGTCGGCTCCATTCTCACCGAGTCCTTCTACGTCTGCGACCCGGGCACCAAGGGCGTGGTCATGGTGAGCAAAAACGCCATCGCCTTCGACAACGAGACGGGCCCCGTCCCCTTCACCCTGAGCGGAGAGGTGTTGGCGAGCGGGATCAACAAGCAGACCCTCTACCTGGGGGCGGTCATTAGCGGGGGCTCGGCAGGCAATACCCTCTACCTCGAAAACCTGACCGCCACGGTCCAGCTGAACGTGGGCAAGTAGGGAATCGCAAAGGCACCCCGGCGGGCCGCGTAGCCCGCCGGGGTTTGGGCTACTCTAAGAGCGCCTGCCACTTGGCGAAGGGCATGAAGCCGACCTCCTTCTCGCCGTTGACGAAGAAGGTCGGCGTGCCGTCCACGCCGAGCGCGCGGGCGAGCTCCTCGTCGAAGCGGACCCGCTCCCGGGCGGCCTCGCTCTCCAGGCAGCGGCGGAGGGCGCCGGCGTCGAGGCTGAGCTGGCGGGCGTAGCCGAGGAGCTTTTCCCGGAGGGCCTCGCCCTCGAGCCCCGCCCAGTCCCCCACCGCCCTAAAGAGCAGGAGATGGTAGTCGAGGAAGCGGTCCTTGGCCTGGTCGTAGACGCAGCCGGCGGCGACGCTCGCCTCGAAGACGTCGGGCTGGCCGCTAAAGGGCAGGTGGCGGAAGACGTAGCGCACCTTCCCCCTTTCCACGTAGTCGGAGACCAGCCGCCCGAGCACCCGAAGCGCGTGGTCCCGGCAGTGGGGGCAGCGGTAGTTGGAAAACTCCACCACCGTATAGGGCGCGTCCGGGCTTCCCAGCACGAGGTGGGCCCGGAGCGTAGGCGTGGGGTTTTCGATGGCTGTCTTCGGCGCCGGCGGGGGGGTGCGCTTGCCGAAGAGGTAGATCCCGCCGATCAGTAGGACGGCGACGACCGCGATGACCGCGAAGATGACCCTTTGCATGGCCTTTTACCTACCCTCCCAAAAGATGAGAAGCTACTTCCACTGAAGCCGGTAGAGCTCGACCACCTCGTCCGAGGTGGTGGCCTCCTCGGGGCTCTTGTCGTCGCGGTAACGCAGGAAGCGGGGGAAGCGAAGGGCAAGCCCCCGGCCCTCCTTGACCTTGCCGTAGGCGCAGGTGTGGTTGGGCGAGAGGGTGATCTCCTGAGCCTCGACCTCGATCACGAGGCCGGGGTCAAACCAGACGTCGGGCTCGAGGAACGCCCAGACCCGGGGCGCCGGCCCCTCCCGGCGCAGGGGGTCGAGCCGGGCGGGGAGGGTCTTTTGGAGG
>JALVVO010000278.1 GCA_027023345.1 Thermaceae bacterium | reverse complement strand
CTCTTCCTCTTCTTCGCGCTGGCCCTCGCCGCCGACCGCCTCTACGTCGCCCCGGACGACGGGGCGGGCTACCTCCGGTCGCTCGTTCAGCACACGAAGCGCGAGCTCGACCTCGCCCTCTACCTCTGGACCCGTGGCCGGCTCGACCTCGCCGAGGCGCTCGCCGAGGCGAGGCGGCGGGGGGTCCGGGTGCGGGTCCTCCTCGACGAGCGGCCTGGCGGCGAGCCCCAGGACCCGAGGGTCCTCCAGGTGCTCAAGGAGGCCGGGGTCGAGGTGCGTTTTTCGAGCCCCTTGCGCTTTGCCCACTACCACATCAAGGCGATGCGGGCTGACGGGCGGCTCTGGATCTCCACCGGGAACTGGACCCGTTCGTCGTTTTCGAAGAACCGGGAATACAGTCTGGTCACGGACCGCGAGGACTGGGTGGCCGAGTTCAAGAAGGTCTTCGAGGCCGACTGGGAGGCGAGGGCGCTCGCCCTCGACGACGCCAAGCTCGTCTGGAGCCCCGAGCGGGTCTACTCGGTCTTCCGCCCCTTTTGGGAGGGGAACGCGAAGCGGAGGGTGCTCGAGCTCATCGCTGCGGCCCAAAGGGACCTCCTCATCGAGCAAAACGGCCTCACCGACGAAGACGTTTTCAACGCGCTGCTCGACGCCATGGACCGGGGCGTGCGGGTGCGCGTCCTGGGCTCGGCGAGCGCGCGGGAGAGCAACTACTTCGGCCGCATGGCGAAAAGGCTCGCCGAGGAGGGCGCCGAGGTCCGCTACCTCGAGGGGCTGAAGGTCCACGCCAAGGCCATGCTGGTGGACGGGAGGCGGGCTTTCCTCGGCTCGCAGAACTTCACCCCCACCGCCCTCACCGCGAACCGCGAGCTCGGCGCGGTGCTCGAGGGGGGACCAGCGCTCGAACGGCTCCGCGCGACGATGGAGGCGGACTGGGCGCGGGCCAGGCCCGCCCTCCGGCCTCCCCGGGGCCCGGTACCCTGGTACGAGGCGGGGCGCTACCTGGGCCAGACGATCCAGGTCGAGGGCCGGGTGATCGGCGTCCGGGACGCGGGCGGGGTCTACCGGCTCCTCTTCGACCCCGAAGAGCGTTTCGTGGTGGTGATCCCGAAGGCCGAGGCCCGCCGCTTCGCCCTCGACGGCTACGTCGGCCGCCTCGTCCGGGTGACCGGCCGGGTGCGCGCCTTCCGGGGCCGGCCCGAGATCGTGGTCAAGAGCCCCAAGCAGATCGAGGTGGTGCCGTGAAGGAGCTCCTGGACCTCCTGGACGCGCTCGGGCTCGAGGCCCGCGAGGCCGGGGACTACGTGGTCGGCGAGCAAAGGAGCGACGACGAGCTCGTCCGCGTCTACCTCTCGCCGCGCGGCGAGGTGCGGCTCGAGCGCCGGCGGATCGAGGGCGACGAGGTCCGCCCCGCGGCGATCGCCGGGGTCCCGGGCGAGTACCTCCGCCGGGTCGAGGTGCTCGAGGTCTTCCTCGCCCGCGACGTGGAGAACCCGGTCAGCCTGATCGCCGACTGGCTCTCGGGCGCCCGCCCCGACTAAGGGCCAAGGAGCTCTTCGAGCACCGCGGCAAAGGCCGATATCGCCCGCTCGACCTCCTCCGGGGCAAAGTAGCCCATGAAGGAGATCCGAAAGATCCGACCCTTCAAGGGCCCCTGCCCGCCCGCGATCCGGTAGCCCCGCCGCAGGAACGCGCCGGCGAGGTCCCGGTAGGCGACGCCCTCGGGCAGGTAGAAGGCGGCGGTCGCCGGGCTCCGAAACTCGGGGGGAGCGGGCGATCCCCCTTGGGCGGGCACCGGCCGGAGGCCGTAGCGCTCGCCGAGGGCGTAGAGCCTTTCGTTCTGGCCGCGCTTTTCGGCGAGGTGTTCATCGAGCACGGGCAGGAGGACGGCGAGGACCTCGCGGGCGGCGAGGACGAGGTTGATCGCCGGGGTGTAGGCCCCCTCCCCTTTTTGCTGGCTTTCGAGCTCGCGGGCGAGGTTCAGGTAGTAGCCCGCGGGCCGGAGGGCGGAAAGCGCCCGCTCGCCCAGGGCGACGAAGGCGAGGCCCGGCGGCAGCATCAGGCCCTTTTGGCTCCCGGCGACGGCGGCGTCGAGGCCCATCGCGTCCATCGCCACCGGGGCGAGGAAGAGGCTGGTGACCACGTCGGCCACCGCAAAGAGGTCCGGGTTCTTCGCCTTAGCCGCGCGAACCGTCTCGGCCACGGGGTTCAGGACGCCGGTCGAGGTCTCGGAGTGGGTGAGAAAAAGCCCCCGGGTGCCATCCCCCACCCGCGCGGCGACCGCCTCGGGGTCGAGGACCTCGCCCCAGGGAAGCTCAATCCGGTCCACCAAAAGCCCCGCGGCCTCGGCGATCTCGGCCCAGCGCTCGCTGAACTTCCCGGAGACCGGCACCAAGACCCGATCGCCCGGGGAAAAGAGGCCCCGGACCGCCGCCTCCATGCCGCCGGTGCCGCTCGCGGTCAAGAGCAGCACCTCGCCGGCGGTGCCGAACGCCGACCGGAGCCCCTCCCGCACCGCGAGGAAGGCTTCCCTGGCCGGCTCGGTGCGGTGGTGGAGCTGGGGGCCCGAGAGCGAAAGCCGCGCCCGGGGGTGGAGCTCCACCGGGCCGGGGGTGAGCAGGACCTCCCGCCTCATAGCTCCGCCACGTCCACCCGTTCGATGAGCTCGAGGGCCTCGAGCGCCCCGAGCACCTCCTCGCTCGGTCGCTCGTCCACGCCCAGGACGAAGAGCGCCTTGCCCCCGGGCCGGTCGCGCCCGAGCTGGAGCCCGGCGATGTTCACCCCGGCCTCGCCGAGGAGCGTGCCCACCTGGCCGACGACGCCCGGCCGGTCGTAGTTCCTGCAGACGAGGAAGGTGCCCTCGAGCACGCTCTCCAAGGGGTAGCCGTCGATCCCCACGAGCCGCGGCTGCCCCCCGAGGACGGTGCCCCTCGCGGTGCGCTCCTCCCGATCGGTCTGGAGGCGGACCTCAACGAGCTGGGTGTACCCCTCGCTCTCGGGCACCTTGCGCACCGCAAGCGCGATCCCCCGCTCCTTCAAAAGCGGCCGCGCCGCGATCAGGTTCACCCCCTCCGAAAGCACCCGCTCGAGGAGCCCCTTGGCCACCGCGGTGGCGACGGGTTCGGGGTCCGCCTCGAACTCGCCGTAGAAGGCGACCTCGACCGCCTGCGCCCGGCCCCGGGTGATCTGGGCGAGGAGCTTGCCGAGCCGCTCACCCAAGGGGACGAAGCCCTTGAGCGCGCGGAAGGCCTCGGGGTCAAACCCGGCGTTGATGGCGTAGGCGATCTCGCCCTCGAGCGCCGCGATCACCCGCTTCAAGACCTCCTCCCCCACCCGGGTCTGGGCCTCTTGGGTGTTCGCCCCAAGGTGGGCGGTGTGCACCACCCTCGGGTGCTGGACAAGGGGGTGGTCCTTCCTCGGGGGCTCCTCGGCGAAGACGTCGAGCCCGGCGGCGAAGAGGTGGCCCTCCTCGAGCACCTCGAGCAAGGCCTCCTCCTGGACGATCCCGCCCCGGGCCGCGTTCACCACCACCGCGCCCTTGGGAAGAAGGTAGAGCTCCCGGCGCCCGATCATCCCCCGGGTCTCCTCGGTGAGGGGGGTGTGGACGGTGAGGAAGTCGGAGCGGCGGAGCAGCTCCTCGAGCTCGTCGAGGAGCTCAACCCCGAGCTTCTCCGCCCGGGAGCGGGGGATGTAGGGGTCGTAGGCGAGGACCTTCATGTCGAAGCCCTTGGCGAACTTCGCCACCTGGCCCCCGATCCGCCCGAGTCCCACGATGCCGAGCGTCTTGCCAAGGAGCTCGCGCCCCAAGAACTTCCGGTCCCACTCGCCGGCGCGGAGCTTCCGGTCCGAAAGGGCGATCCCCCGGGCGGCGGCGAGCAGGAGGCCAAAGGCGAGCTCGGCCGCCGAGCGGGTGTTGGCCTCGGGGACGTTCACCACCAGAATGCCCCGGCGGCTCGCGGCCTCGAGGTCGATGTTGTCCACCCCGACCCCGCCGCGGCCGATCACCTTGAGCTTCTTGGCCCGGGCGAGGAGGTCGGCGTCCACCCGGGTGCGGCTCCGGGTGATCAGGGCGTCGTAGTCGGGGATGGCCTCAAGGATCTCCTCCCGGGGCATCCCCGGCCGGTAGTCCACCACCGCCGGCAGGCCCTCGGTCCGCCCCAGCTTCATCTCGTCGGTGACGAGGACGCGCCACATCGCGGAAAAACGATACCACCCGGACCGGCTTTTGGCACATATTTATGCCGTGCTAAGGTATTCGGGATGGAGATCGCGCTGATCACCGACTCCACCGCCGACCTGCCCCCGGAGCAGGCGGCGCGCGCAAAGGTGCGGGTGGTGCCGCTCTACGTCCACCTCGATGGCAAGACCTACAAGGACGGGGTGGAGATCACCGCCCGCGAGGTCATCGAGGCGATGAAGAAGGGCGCCGAGCCCCCCACCACCAGCCAGCCCACCCCCGAGGACTTCAAGGCCGCCTACGCCGAGGCCCTCAAGGAGGCCGACCGGGTGCTCTCGATCCACATCTCCTCCAAGCTCTCGGGCACGGTGCAGTCGGCGAGGATGGCGGCGGAGGCCTTCCCCGGCAAGGTGGAGGTCTTCGACACCCTCCAGGCCTCGGCGGGGATCGGGGCGCTGGTGCTCTTCGCCCGGGAGCTTTTGGACCGGGGGCTTGGCCTCGACGAGGTGCTCGCCAAGCTCAAGAAGGCCCGCGACGGCTCGATCCTCCGCTTCACCGTGGCGAGCCTCGAGTTCCTGAAAAAGAACGGCCGCATCGGCGGCGCCCAGGCGCTCCTCGGCACCCTGCTCAAGATCAAGCCGATCCTGACCCTGAAAGACGGCCGGGTCGAGCCCGCCGGCAAGGCCCGGGGCGAGAAGAAGGCGCTCGCCGAGATGGCCCGGGCCCTCGCCCAGTGGGCCGAAGGCAAGAAGGACCCCCGCGTCGCCTACCTCTACGCCGCCGACGCCGAGGCGGTGGAGCCCCTGAAGGCCCGGATCCGGGAGCAGGGCCTAAGCCCCAAGGAGCTCTACACCGGCGAGCTCGGGGCGGTGATCAGCAGCCACGTGGGGCCCGGAACCTACGGGTTCTTCGCCTTCGACGCCGAGGCTTGAGGGTCGCCTTCGTCGCCGACTCCACCCTCGGGCTCGCGCCGGCGCGGGCCCGGGAGCTCGGGATCCACGTCGTCCCCGCCCGGGTCCGGATCGGGGAAGCGGACCTTGCCGACTACCTCGAGGCCACCCCCGAGGCGGTGGCCCGGGCCTTCGCCGAGGGGCTTCCGATCGCCACCAGCGCCCCGCCGCCCGGGGCCTTCGCCGAAGCCTTCCGGCGGCTCCTCGAGGCCCACGATCGGGTGGTGGCGGTGACGGTGAGCCGCCGCCTCTCCGGCACCTTCGATAGCGCCCGCCTCGCCGCCCGGGACTTCGGGGGCCGGGTCCTCGTCCTCGACTCGATGGCTTTAAACGCCGGCCTCCGCTTTTTGATCGAGGCCGCGCGGCGCTGGCTCGCCGAGGGGGAAGCCTTCGAGGGGATCCCCGCCCGGGCCGAGGCCTACGCCCGGAGGATCGTCGGCTGGATTCTCCCGGCGAGCCTGGAGGGGCTTTTTCGAAGCGGGCGGATCGGGAACCTCACCCACGTCCTCGGCCGGGTGCTTCGGGTGCTGCCGGTGCTCGAGCTCAAGGAGGGCCAGCTCGAAGCCGCCGGCCGGGTCCGGGGGTTCTCCCGGGGGGTGCGGGAGCTCGCCCACCGCTACCG
>JALVVO010000277.1 GCA_027023345.1 Thermaceae bacterium | reverse complement strand
CAGGCCCTCGCCGCGAGAAAAGCGCTTGAACCAGACGCTCTCCTTCGAGGCGTGGTTCACCACCGCGTCCAGCATCAGCCGGCGGCCTCGGGCGAGGGCCTGGACGTCCGCCCAGCTCCCGAGCTCGGGGCGGACGGCGTAGTAGTCGATCACCGAGAATCCGTCGTCGGAGGAGTAGGGGTGGATGGGAAGCACGTGGACGCCAAAGCCCCCGGGCAACCGGGCGAGGAACCGGCCGAGGGTCCGGAGCCCGGGCTCCCCTTCCCGCCTGACCTGGTCGCCGTAGGCGATGAGGAGCCCCTCGCCGGGGGCAAGGTCGAGCCGGTCGAGCGGCCCCGGGCGCTTTTCTTGGGTCTCGGCGAGGGCGAGCACCTCCCGTGCGAGGTCCGCCCCGCGTTCGCCGTAGACCCGGGCGAGGGCGCTAAAAAGGCGTTCCCGCGCGGGCTTCACGGAGGGCCTCCTCGAGGACCGAGATCAGCCTGCGATAGCCGAAGTGTTCCCTGGCCAGGCGGTAGTTCTGCTCCAGGTCGGGGGCGAGGGCCTCGGGGCGGGCGAGCGCTTCTTCCACTTGCTCGATGGGGGCCCCGGGCTCGAAGAAGCGAAAGCCGAGCGGGCGAATGTCCTCTTCGTAGACGGGGTAGGGCCAGACCCATAGCGGCTTTTTGGCGTAGACGCTTTCCAAAAGCGCGTTGCCGAAGCCCTCGTAGCGGCTCGGGAAGGTGACGAGGTCGGCGTTTGGGTAGACGTCCATGAGCGCGTACACCCCCCTTTTCTCGTCGCGGCGGGGCCCCACCCGCTCGCCGATCCAGTAAAAGGGCACGCCGCGCTCCCGGGCGAGGGCCTTAATCCTCTTCGGGTAGGCGTCGCCCTCGTCGGCGCCCGGGTGGCTCACCACCAGGGCGACCTCGTGGCCCCGCGCCTTGAGCCGCGCCGCGAGCTCGACGCTCTTTTCCACCTGCTTCCTGGGCACGAGCCGGGTGGGCTGAAGGAGGATCTTTTTCCCCTCCAGCCCAAAGGCCCGGCGAAACCCCCGGGCGAAGGCGTCCGGCGGGGGCAGGGGGCGCTCGAAGGGCATGACGTTCGGCAGGTAGAGGCTCTCCATCCCCCGCCTTCTCTTGAGCTCCCGGATGGCGGCGTGGTTGATGGAGAGGTGGACCGGGCCCTTTGGGGGGAAGTAGCGCTCGAGCACGTTCGGGATCCGGTTTTTCGAAAACCGGGGCCGCTCCCAAAAGTAGTCGTGGTTGTGGGCGATCGCCGGCACGCCCCGCCCCCGCCAGAGGCGAAAGAGCGCGACCGCGAGGGGGAGCTGCATGGGGATCGCCCAGGCGTTTTGCACCAAGAGGAGGTCGAAGGAAACGCCTTCGAGCGCGGCCTCGATGCGGGCGTGAAGCCTTGCTCCGGCGGCCTCGACGGCGGCCTCGAGCGCCGGGTCCGCCCCCTCCTCGCCGAAGGCGGCGGCCTTTAGGGCCCTTGCCTCCTCGGTGAAAAGCCCCATCTCGGGGAGCTCGATCCCTTCGTGCCAGGGCTCGAGCTCGCCGGCGAGCCAGATTACCTCGTGCCCGAGGGCGGCGAGCCCCTCGGCGACCTTCTCGGCCTCGAGGCTGACCCCGTCGAGCCCCGAAAACCGCGCCCCGGCCATGAGGACGCGCATCAGCCCTTCACGCCCCCCGCGGTCAGGCCCCCGACCAGGTAGCGCTCGAACCAGAAGAAGAGGAGCATCACCGGCACGGTGACGATCACCGCCCCGGCCATCAGGTACTGGTAGGGCACCTCCTGGCTATTGAGGGCCACCATCCCCCGGGAGAGGGTGAAGATCTCCGGGGTGTCGAGGAACATGAAGGCAAAGAGGAACTCGTTCCAGGCGATCATGAAGACGTAGAGCCCCACCGAGGCGAGGGCGGGAAGCGACAAGGGCAGCGTGATCCGCCAGATCACCTCGAACCGGCTGCAGCCGTCGATCAGCCCCGCCTCCTCGAGGCTCGCGGGCACGGTCTCGAAGTAGCTCCGGAGCATGTAGAGCGCCACCGGCAGCGTCTGCGCCAGGTACACGATCACGAGCCCCGAGAGCGTGTCGCGAAGGCCGAGGAGGGTGAAGATCGCGTAGAGCGGGATGGCGAGCACGATCGCCGGGAACATGTAGGTGAGCAGCACCGCCCGCTCCATCAGCCGCCGCCCGGGAAAGTCGAGCCGGGCCACGGCGTAGGCCCCGAGCACCGAAAGGACGAGCGTCAGGACCATGGTGGTGACGGCGACGTAGGCGGTGTTCGCGATGTAGCGGAGGAAGTTGTAATCAAAGAGCACCGCCCGGTAGCCCTCGAGGAGCTCACGGAGCGGCTTACCTAGCGGCAGCGCCAGGTTCGCGGGGTCCTGCAAGAACTCCGCCCGGGGCTTCAAGGAGGCGGCGAGCATCGCCCAGAAGGGGAAGACCACGGCGAAGACGAAGACCAAAAACCCCGCCGCCCGGAGCAGCCGGAGCCCGAGGAGCTCGAGCACCTCCCCCGACGCGAAGTCGAGGTCGCGGAGGCCGTAGCCGGCGACGAGGCCGGCAAGCGCACCCAACAAAGCTGACCAAAGGGGCCCGAGCCCCACCGGGTCGAAGGGCAGGGCAAGCACTGCGCCGAGTGCGGCGAGGACGGCGTAGGGCCAGAGTCGTTCCTTCTCCGGCGGCACCGCCGCCGCAAGGAGCCCGAGGACGCCGCCCAGGAGGAGCGCCACACCGAGCTTTAGCTCGGCGTCCATGCCGAAGAAGAGGGCCAGCGAGAAGGCGGCCGAGAAGAAGACGAGCACCGCGGCCACGGCGCCGGTCACGAGTCCCAGCAGGTAGCGCATCCTAGACCTCCCCCTTGGGCGCGTAGCGGAAGTAGACGGTCAAAAAAAGCGCGAGGATAAAGAAGAGCACCACCGCGAGCGCCGCCCCCAGGCCGAGATCCGCGCGGGCGAAGGCGTAGTCGTAGACCTTGATGGTGATGGTCTCGGTGCCCGCCGCCCCGCCGGTGAGAAGGAAGATGTCGTCGAACTTGTTGAAGGTCCAGATGAAGCGCAAAAGAAAGAGCGTTGCCAGGATCCCGGCGAGCTGGGGCAGGGTGACGAAGCGGAAGGTAGCCCAGACCCCGGCCCCGTCCACCTTGGCGGCCTCGTAGAGCTCGGTGGGGATGGCCTGCAAGCGCGCGAGGATGAAGAGGAAGGCGAACGGGAAATACCGCCAGCCCTCGAAGAGGATCACCATGGTGAGCGCCAGGGGGAGCTGGAGGGTCAGGCCGAAAAAGTGCACCGGAAAGTAGCGCTGGGAGAGGAAGGGGATGGGCTGTTGGATGAAGCCGTACTTGAGCAGCAGCGCGTTCAGCGTGCCCGAGAAGGGGTCGAGGAGGAAGACCCAGACGAAGGCCACCGCGATCACCGGGGCGACGTAGGGGAAGAGGAAAAGCCCCCTTAGAACCTGCCGCCCGGCAAAGCGCACGGCGAGGAGCTGGGCGGCGAAGAGCCCGAGCAAGATAGAAAGCCCGGTGCCAAACAGGGTGTAGGCCAGGGTGACCTTGAGCATGGGCCAAAACTCGGGGTCCTTGAAGACGCGGAGGAAGTTCTGCAAGGTAAAGGGCTTCGCCAAAAGCGGGTTCTTCGCCCGGCTCTCGACCTCGGGCCGGGTCCTCCGCGGGTTCGGCTTCCCGGCGGCGAAGTAGGCCTCGGTGGCGGTGAGGGTGACGACGAGCTCCTTTCGCTCGCCCGGCTTGGGCCCGGGCACCGCGCAGGAAAGCGCCCCCGCCGCCACGCGGCAGCCCGGGGGCAGGGCCTTCGGCGACGTTCCGGGGGGCAGGGGGTCGGAAAAACGGGTTGAGAGAACCGGGTTCTTGGTCCGGTTTTCGACCCGGTAGGCGACGACGAGCTCGTCGCCCGGGGCCTTCGGACGCTTTTTCACCCGCTCGATCACCACCGCCCGCGGCGGGCGGAGGTCGCCGAGCTTGATGTCCTTAAACGCGATCCAAAAGTCGGCGACGACGGGAAAGATCACGATCAAGAGCACGATGGCGAAGGTGGGAAAGAGCATGAAGAAGGCGAGCCTTGCCTCGCGTGCCTTCAGACCGCCGCGTCGCATGGTTGCCGCCTCTCCTCGAGGAAAGGGGGTGGGGGGCCCAAAGGCCCCCCGGTTCCCCTACCGCATCAGCGCCTCGACCGCGCGCTGCATCTCGGCCGCGGCCTGTTCGGCGGTGAGCTCGCCGTCCAGGTAGCGACGCACGATCTTGGGGATCACCTTCTCGCCGTAGAGCTTGGCGACGAGCGCCCCGTAGCCGGCCTTGAAGCCCCAGCGGTCGGCGACCTCGAGCCCGGCGAGGATCTTCTTCACCACCTCGGGCGGGTAGATGTCGCCGATGGGCCGCTTCCGGTCCACACCGATGGGGAGCAGGGACCAGCCCTCGACGAACTTGTTGGGCTCGTCCACGGTCCCCTTGCGCACCGGGAACTTGCCCTCGGGGGCCATCGAGAGCCAGTCGAGGTAGCCGTCGGTGAGCAGGAACTTGACGAACTTCTTGGCGGCATCCATATCGGCGTCGGCGGTGATGCCCATGTAGCTGATCTGCGCGTAGGAGGCGCCCTTCGGGTTGTTGGGCCCGATCAGGCGGGCGACGAAGCCGGTGCGCTTCGCGAGCTCGTCGGTGGTGGGGTCCCCAAAGGCGGTCACCGGCACCGAGTTCCTAAGCCCCGCGAGTTCGTCGAGGATGAACGGCGACCAGACGATCTGGGCCGCCTTGCCCGCCATGTAGAGCTCGCGCGACTGCTTCCAGTAGAGGTTCCCCGGCGGGCTGGCCTCGGCGAGCCGTTTATAGAACTTCAGCGTGTCCACCATCTCGGGGGTGTTGAGCGCCACCTTGCCGTCCTTGATGAGGCGCACCCCGTTGGCCAGGGCGATGTGCTCGAAGACCTGCTGGAAGTAGACCTGGCTGGGGTCGGTGGCGGCGACGAAGCCGTACATGTTGGGCGGGTCGTGGAGGGCCTCGATCGCCCCCAGGATGGCGGCGAAGGTCTTGGGCTCGGCGAGGGAGCGCGCCTTGAAGAGGTCCCGCCTAAAGAGCAGGAGCTGGGTCCAGCCGTCGGTGGGCACGGCGGTGTAGTTGCCCTGGTAGCGGGCAAGCTCCAAAGCCCCCTTGAAGAAGGTCTCCTCCCCCAGCTCCCGGATCACCTCGGTGGCGGCCTCGGGGTCCAGGATGCCCTCGTCGGCCCAGCCCACGGTGTAGTCCACCGGGTGGAAGACGAGGTCGGGGAGCTTTCCGGCGGCGAAGGCGGCGGTGATGCGCTCGGCGAGCTGGTTCTCGGTGACCGGCACCACCTCGACCTTGATCCCGGTTTTGGCCTCGAACTTCTCGGCGATCGCCCGCTGGATCGCCATCCGCTTGGGCTGCTCCTCGGTGGTCCAGAGCGTCAGGGTCTGGGCCAGGCCCAGGCCCAAGAACGCGAGGACCAAAAGACCGACTCCTGCTTTCTTCATACTCCACCTCCCTTTCGTGCCACCGACGCGCGCGCCACGTACGCGCACGGAAGCACCGCGCTTACGGGGGTCTTCCCCCCCAGAAGGTCGAGCACTGCCGCCGCCGCCCGGCGGCCGAGCTCGTAGGCCGGCTGGCGCAGGGTGGAAAGCGGCGGGGTGAGGTAAGCGGCGAACGCGAGGTCGTCAAACCCCACCACGCTGAGGTCGTCGGGGATGCGGAGGCCCGCCTCGAAGGCCGCCCGGTAGACCCCGAGGGCCATGCGGTCGTTGGCCGCGAAGACGGCGGAGAAGCCCCCGGCCGCAAGAAGCGCCCGGGCCGCC
>JALVVO010000276.1 GCA_027023345.1 Thermaceae bacterium | reverse complement strand
CTACCAGCGAGGCGGCGGGCATTCTCGCGGCGGTGAGCTTCGCCGCCTACGCCGCCCTCGGCCAGGGACTAAGGAGCCACCCCGCAACCGGCCTCGCCGCCGCCTCGCTGGTAGGGAGCCTGTTTGCGCTTCCGCTCCTTCTTACGAGGGGGCCCGAGCTCCTTACCTTGGGCGCCGGGGCCTGGGCCGCGGTGGGGTTTTTGGTGGTCTTTGGAACGGTGCTGCCGTTTTCCCTCTTCCTCGCCGGCGTGCGCCGGGTCCCCGCCCGGGTCGCCACCCTGGTGGCGATGGTCGAGCCGGTGGCGGGGGCGCTTCTCGCCGTTCCGCTCGCCGGCGAGCCGCTTTCCGCCCGGGCCCTCCTCGGCGGCAGCCTGATCCTCCTCGGCGTGGCGCTCGGGCGGCGGTAGCTACAGGAAGAGCAGGGAGAGACCCGGGTACTTCTGAAAATCCCGGTCGAAGCTCACGAGCCGGTACCCTCCAGCGGCGGCGAAGGCAGCCAGGTAGGCGTCGGTCCAGTGCCCGCCCTTCAAGGAAAAGGCCTTGGCGTAGCGGCCGAGGAAACCCTCGATTCCGGGCGGTTCCGGGTGCACCGAGACGCCCGGCCGCGCCCAAAATCCCTCCAAGACCCGCCAGGCTTCAAGCGCGGTGAGGGCCTCGCCCCCGGTGGCGCGGGGATGGGTCAAAAGGCGAACCAGGCCGAGAGCGGTCCCCCAGGTGAAGGCGAGTTCCCAGTCGGCCTCCTCTTCCCAGTAGCGAAGCGCCCGGGCGTGGAAAGGGTGCCCGGGGTGGGCCAGCGCGAACCAGACGCTAGTGTCCAAGAGATCGGGCATGGCGCTCGAGCTCCCCGTGGGCGACCTCCTCGAGCTCCTCCTTCTCCATAAGCGGCGCCCGCCCCGCTAGCGGCGCCACCGGTGGCCGGTCGGGGCGGCCGCGCCGGGGGGCGCCCGAGGCCGAGAGCGCCTGCCGCAAAAGCCCCGCGACCAGTTCCTTGAGCGGCAGCCCCTCCTCGGCGGCGCGGCGCTTGAGCTCGCGGTAGAGCTCGTCGGGAAGGTCCAGCGTGGTGCGCATAAACGCATCTTAGCACCCGCGCGCCCGCGGTTTATCCTGTAAGCGATGAAACCCCCTTCCCTGCCCGGGGACGCGGAGACCGTCGTCCTCGCCTTCCCCGACCTCTACGGCCGGCTGATGGGGAAGCGCTTTGCCGCCGAGTTCTTCCTCGAGGCCGTGGCCGAGGGCGGCACCCACGCCTGTGACTACCTCTTCGCCGTGGACATGGAGATGAACCCGGTCCCCGGCTACGCCTTCGCGAACTGGGAGGAGGGCTTCGGCGACGTGCACCTGGTGCCGGACCTCTCCACCCTCCGCCCCGCCCCCTGGCTGGAGCGGACCGCCCTCGTCCTCGCCGACGTCTACGACCGCGAGGGCCGCCCGGTGGAGCTCGCCCCCCGCTGGGTCCTGAAAAGAGCGCTAGAAAAGGCGGCGGCGATGGGATTTAAAGTCGAGGCCGCCTCAGAGCTCGAGTTCTACCTCTTCGAGACCCCCTTCGCCGAGGCGGCGAGGGCGGGGTACGCCGGGCTCGAGCCCGCCGGCCACTACCTCGAGGACTACCACGTCTTCCAGGGCGGCCGCCACGAACCCCTCTTGGCCGAGCTCCGCCGGGCGCTCGCCGGGGCCGGGATCCCGGTGGAGAGCTCGAAGGGGGAGTGGGGCGTTGGCCAGCACGAGGTCAACCTCCGCCACGCCGAGGCCCTCGCCTCCGCCGACCGCCACCTGGTCTTCAAGGAGGCCCTGAAGACCCTCGCCGACCGGATGGGAAAGAGCGTCACCTTCATGGCCAAGCCCTTCGACGGCCGGGCGGGCTCGAGCGGGCACGTCCACCTCTCCCTCTGGCGGGAGGGGAAAAACGCCTTCAGCGAGGACCCCGCCGTCTTCGAGGGCTTCCTCGCCGGGCTGCTCGCCTACGCCCCCGACTTCCTCGTCTTCTACGCCCCCACCGTGAACAGCTATAAGCGCTACGAGGACGGCTCCTGGGCCCCGACCCGGCTCGCCTGGAGCGTGGACAACCGCACCGCGGGCTTCCGCGTGGTGGGCAAGGGCCCCGCCTTCCGGATCGAAAACCGCCTTCCCGGAGCCGACACCAACCCCTACCTCGCCTACGCCGCGATGCTCTTTTCTGGCCTCAAGGGGATCGAGGAGGGGCTGAAGCCGCCCCCCGCCTTCCGCGGCAACGTCTACGAGGCCGAGGAGCTCCCCCGCGTTCCCTACACGCTGGATGTGGCGACCCGGCGCTTCGCCGAGAGCTCCCTCGCCCGGGAGGCCCTCTCCGAGGCGGTCCACGCCCACTACGTCCACTTCTTCGAGACCGAGTGGGCCGCCTTTCGGAGCGCGGTCACCGACTGGGAGCGCCGGCGCTACTTCGAGCGGATCTAGCCATGCCAAGGCTCTTCATTTTCGCTTTCCTCGCCGCCCTGGCCCTGGCCCGGCCCTCGAGCACCTACATCGGGCGGATGGGGGTCGGGGTGGACGCGAACTGGGCCGCCTTCCGCTGGGAGATTCAGGCCTTCGACGAACAAATCCCCCGGGACTTCCGGGCGATGGGCTTTACCCACGTCCGCATCCGCGCCAAGGGGGTCGGCGCCCCGGACAGGGCCTACCTCGACCACCTCGAGCGGGTAGTGCGGGCCTCGCTTAGGGCGGGGCTATTCCCGGTCCTCGCCTACTCGGGCGGTGCTTTGAACGAAAACCCCGGGGAAGAAGCGATCCAGGACGCCGTCCGCTGGTGGCAGGTGGTGGCGGCGCGGTTTGCCGGCCACCCCGAGGCCCTCGCCTTCGACCTCTTCATCGAGCCGGCGAAGAAGCTCAACGACCGCCCCGAGGTGCTCCTCGCCTACTACCGGCGCGCCCTGGCCGCCATCCGCCCCCTTCACCCCCGCCGGGTGGTCTTCCTGGCCCCGCGCTACACGGCGAAGCCCGCCTACCTGCCCGAGCTCGAGCCGCTCTTTGCCGAAGACCCTTTCACAGCCGCCGAGAGCCACTTCTACGCCGCCGGCCCCTCGAAGACGCGCCCGAACAAGCGCTGGACCACCGGCACCCGAAAGGAGAAGGCCCTCGTCCTCGGCTACGTCCGAGAGATCGTGGCCTGGCGCGCAAAGACCGGCGTCCCCGTCTGGCAGGGGGCCTGGATGCCGGGGAACTACAACAAGGGGAACGACTACAGCGTCCCCGAGCAGGTCAACTTTGCCACCTTCATGGCCTGCGCGCTGAAAGAGGCAGGCATCCCCTACGCGGTGAACGCCGACCACAAGTTCTACGACCCCCGAAGGAAGGCCTGGCGGCCGGAGATGCGGCCCGTCCTCGAGGCCGTCCTCCGGCCCCGGTGCGGCCCCCGGCCCTAGCCCCCGATCCCGAGCATCACCCGCTGGCGCCGGGTGGGCAGGGTGTTGCCGAAGGCGGGCTTTTGGTCCGCGCCCCCGAGGATCGCGTCCAGAAGGGCCTCGACCGGGTCCTCGGCGTCGAAGGCGGGGGCGATGTCGAGCTCGAGCTCGGTCAGGAGGCAGGGCCTGAGCTTCTTGTCCGAGGTCAGGCGCAGCCGCGAGCAGTTCGAGCAGAAGGGCTCGGAGACCGGGTTGATGAAGCCCACCGTGCCCAAGGCCCCGGGGATGCGGAAGGCTCGGGCCGGAGCGGAAGGGTCCGTATCCACCGGCTCAAGGGGGCCAAACGCCTCCTCGATCCGCCGCCGGGTCTCGGCCCCGGGCACGAACTGGGCGCGGTACTCCTCGAAGGGGGCGTTGTTGAGGTGCATGTACTCGATGTAGCGCATGTGCAGGGGGCGCTCCAGGGTCAGCTCGGCGAGCGGCACCACCTCGCCGTCGTTCTCGCCCCGGATCACCACTGCGTTCAGCTTCACGGGGTGGAGCCCGGCGGCAAGCGCCGCCTCGATCCCCTCCCAGACCTGCCGGATGTCGCCCCCCCGGGTGAGCCGGCGGAAGACCTCGGGATCGCGGGCGTCGAGGGAGATGTTGACCCGCCTGAGCCCGGCCTCCATGAGCTCGGGAAGCCGCCTTCTGAGCAAGGTCCCGTTGGTGGTGACGGCGACGTCCTCGACCCCCGCCTCCCGAGCGGCGGCGATCATCTCGGGAAGCTCCTTGCGCACGAGCGGCTCCCCCCCGGTGAAGCGCACGCTCTCGGCCCCCAGGATCACCCCCGCCTGCACGAAATGGGCCACGTCGGCGACGCTCACCGTCCCCGGCGGGTCGGTCATCTCCAGCCCCAGGGGGTGGCAGTAGACGCAGTGGAAGTTGCAGCGGGGGGTGACCGAGATCCTGAGGTCCTTGATGCGGCGGCCGTAGCGATCGGTAAGCTTCATAGTCCTCCAGGCGTGTGGCACAGTATAGCAACACGCCCCGGCGCCGCCGGTGACCCCCGGCACGAACCTCTCACCCGAGGCCCTAAGATGGAAGCAGGAGGCGACCAAGGTATGTTGCGAGTCCTGGCCTACACCATCCACAAGGACCTCGAGCGCGGCGGTCCCAACGAAGAGCTGCACATGACCCTCGACCACCTGGGCGGCGACCGAAAGAAGGTGGTGGACTTTCTGATCGAGACCGACCTCGAGACCCGCCCGGTGAAAAAGGAGCTCCTCGAAAGGATGCGGCGCGGCGAGGGGAACGTCCTCGCCCTCGGCCACCTCCACCACCTCTTCGACTCGCTCGCCGAGCTCAAGGAGGTCTACTACCAGGTCATGCGCCCCCACGGGATCGCCCTGGTCTCCTGGGGAGCCGGGATCGACACCCGAAACCCCCGCGGGGTCGGCTCCGAGCGAACCCTCGAGGAGTTTCTCGCCCTCGCCAAGCTCACCAACCCGCCGGACTAAATCTGCCGAATGGCGTACCCGTAGGGGGGAAGCGTCCCGCCCCCGGGGAGGGGCGCGGGCTCGGCGGAGACGTTGACGAAGAACCGGTAGCCGTCGCGCTCGACGGCGAAGACCCGGGGATCCGCCTCGAGCACCCGGTGAGGGGCGAGGGGGTGGGGGCGGACCTCGGAAAAGAGCCGCTTCATCGCCAAAAACACCCGGGCAAAGCGGTGCTGGGGGTCATTAAGGGCGGCAAGGAGCTCCTTCTCCTTGAACTTTTGCCGGTTGAGCCGGCGTTTGACGCCGCTCTTTTCGTAGCCCTCGTGCCAGGAGGGGGCGCCGAGCCAGGAGAGGAAGTAGACCGCCGGGAGCCCGGCGAGCGCGAGCAGGATCAAATGGCTGCCGAGGTGGCGGGATAGGCTCACATCCTCGTCCTCGCCGGGCGGGTTCAGGGCGTCCCACCAGGTGAGGTTGAGCTCGTAAGGCCGCTCCCCTTCCGGCGTACTGCGGTAGGAGACCTCCCCGCCGTGGGCCCGGGCGCGGGCCACGAGGCGCGCGATGTCCTCATCTGGGACGAGGCCCTCGGCGGGGCGGAGGCCGATGCCGTCGTGGGAGGCGAGGAAGTTGAGGAACGCGGTCCGGGGCGAGGGGGCCTGTAGCTCCGCTGCCCATTCGGATAGCCGCCGCGCGTCCCCCCGGGCGTAGGCGTCGAGGACCAGGGGGGGCAGGGCGAAGTTGTAGACGAGCTGGGCTTCATTAAAGCCGTCGCCGAAGTAGGCGACGTTCTCGGCGTGGGGCACGTTGGTCTCGGTGACGAGCTTCACCCCGGGGGCGACGAGGTCGAGCGCGGCGCGGAAGGCCCGGATGAGGGCGTGGGTTTCGGGCTCGTGGATCGAGGGCCGGCCCGGGGCCTTCCAGAGGAAGCCCACGGCGTCGAGCCGGATCAGGTCGGCGCCCTGGCGAACGAAGAAGTAAAGGA
>JALVVO010000275.1 GCA_027023345.1 Thermaceae bacterium | reverse complement strand
GTTCGGGGAGAGGGTACCCGGGCGCTGCTCGGGGCTCCCGAGGGCGCGGTCCTAAGGGCGCTCGGGCCGCTCGGAAACGCCTTCCCCGAGCCCGAGGGCCGGGCTGTCTTGGTGAGCGGGGGCACGGGGATCGGGCCGCTCCTCTTCCTCGCGCGGACCCTTGTTAAGGGCGGCCGTGAGGTCCTCCACCTCCACGGCGCAAGGGACGCCGGTGAGGCCCTCTACCTGCCCTACCTCCGCGCAAGCGGCGCCGAGCTCCGCTTTTTCACCGAGGACGGCTCCCTGGGCGAGCGGGGTCTGCCCACCGATGCCCTGCCCTTCGTCCTCCGGCCCGGCGACACCCTCTACGCGGTGGGCCCGGAGCCGATGATGGCGGCCGCCGCCCGGGTGGCGCGGACCCTCGCCCTGCCCGCCTTTGTTAGCCTTGAGGCCCACATGGCCTGCGGCGTCGGCGCCTGCCTCTCCTGCGCGGTGAAGACCAAAAGGGGCCAAAAGCACGTTTGCGTGGATGGGCCGGTCTTTGCGGCCGAGGAGGTCTTCTTTACAGAAACTCCGCAATTCGGATAGACTGAGGGTACACGATGGAAGGGGTCCTGGTCCAGATCGGGAAGCGCGGGCAGCTCACGCTCCCTGCCGAGGTCCGCCGGGCGCTCGGGCTAAAGCCCGGGGACGCCCTGGTAGTGCGGGTCGAGAAGGGCCGGGTGGTCCTGGAGCCGGCGGTGGTGTTGCCGGTCGAGATCTACGACGAGGCCCGGCTCAAGGAGTTCGAGGAGGCCGCCCGGCTGGAGCCCGAGGAGGTCGAAGAGATCCGGCGGCGGTGGGGCCTCTAAAGGTTTTCCTGGACGCCAACGTGCTCTTTTCGGCAAGCCTCGGCGGCCCCGCGTTCGAGCTTCTCTGGGAGCTTGCCGAGCGGGGGCGGGTGGAGCTTTTGACTTCCCCCTACGCCCTCTTGGAGGCCGAGCGCAACCTGGATCGAAAGCGCTCGGAGGCGAAAAAAGCCTTCCTTCGCCGTCTTCGGCGGGTTCGGCTTGTGCCCGACGTGCCGGAGGCGGACCTTCCCGGCCTGCCCCCGGGAGATGCCATCCTCTACGCCGCCGCCCGTCGGGCGGGGGCCGACGTCTTTCTCACCGGCGACCGCCGCCATTTCGGCCGGCTGATGGAGGACGAAGGCGCCCTTCCCCGGGTGCGCACCCCGCGGGCCTTTTTGCTGGAGGAAGGGAGATGAACCCCTTGGAAATCGAGTTCGCGGGAGTACGGTTCCCCAACCCCGTGGTCACGGCGAGCGGCACCTTTAACTTTGGCAAGGAGTACGCCCACCTCTACCCCCTTTCCCGCCTTGGCGCCATCACCACCAAGGGCACCTCGCCAGGGCCCATCCCCGGCGCGGCCCCGCCCCGGATCACCGAGACCCCGGGGGGCATGCTGAACGCGATCGGCCTTGAGAACAAGGGGGTCGAGGCCTACCTGAAGGACGAGCTTCCCTGGCTCAAAGAACAGGGCGCCCGGGTGATCGTGAACGTCTTTGGCGAGACCCCCGCCGAGTTCGCCCTCGTCGCCGGCAAGGTGAGCCCTTTTGCCGAGATGATCGAGGTGAACCTCTCCTGCCCCAACGTCCACGCCGGCGGGCTGCCGTATGCCCACGACCCCGCCGCTGCAGCCGAGGTCGTCCGCGCGGTGAAAGACGCCACCGACCGCCCGGTCCTCGCCAAGCTTAGCCCCGAGGGCCCCACCCTGAAGGTCGCCAAGGCGGTGGAAAAGGCGGGCGCCGACGGGTTTTCCCTCATCAACACGATTCGCGGCATGCGGATCGACCTGGAGACGAGGCGTCCTGTCCTCGGCCACAAGACCGGCGGACTCTCGGGCCCCGCGATCAAGCCGATCGCGGTTCGGCTCGTTTGGGAGCTTTTCCAGAACACCGATAAGCCCATCCTCGGCATGGGGGGGATCCGCACGGTGGAGGACGCGCTCGAGTTCGCCCTCGCCGGGGCCCGGATGGTCGCCGTCGGCACCGCCACCTTCGCCGACCCCTACGCGCCGATCAAGCTGGTGGAGGGGCTCGAAGCCTTTTTCGCGGATCACGGCGACACCTGGCTTGACTGGGTGGGCGGTGCGCACATTCGGTAGACTTTTTCCATACTGGAAACCGAGCGCCCTAGGCTCCGGGCCTTTTGCGAGGAGGACCTCGGGCGCTTTCACCGTTGGCGGAACGAGCTTGCCCTGATGCGGCTTGATCAGCCGGGCGCGGTGCGCCCCGAGCGGATGGCGGACACCCGGGCGTGGCTTGAGCGGGTCCTTTCGGACAAGAAGACGGTCTTCTTCGCGCTCGAGCTCAGAGAAAGTGGCGAGTTCATCGGCACGGTTTCGCTTCGCAACCTCGACTTTAAGAACCGAAACGCCGAGCTCGCTATCCTTATCGGCGAGCCGGAAAACCGGGGCCAGGGGCTCGGCGGGGAAGTCCTTTCCGCGCTCCTCGACTACGCCTTCGGGGAGCTCGGGCTTTACCGCGTCTACCTCCGGGTCCTCGCCTACAACGAACCGGCGATCCGGCTTTATCGGAGGCTCGGCTTCAGGGGAGAGGGGCGCCTCCGCGCCCAGGTGTGGCGGGAGGACACCTGGCACGACGTGCTCGTCTTCGGGTTGCTCCGGGACGAGTGGGGTACATGGACTTCGGGCTAGTTTTTGCGTCGCTTAGTTTAAGTCTCAAGCGAGGAGTGGGTCGCTTTTTCCGTTTGTGGGTTGTTCTTGAACCTCATGAGCCCCTTTGCCAGGAAGCCTTTGAGTCCGTGCCCAGTTCAAACGCCGGATGCTTTGGCAGGTCCGGTAGTCGATTAGTGCCCGCCTTGGTTTTAGGCGTCATCGAGCTTTGCTCGAAAGGTTTTTCTTCATTTGCTGATTTGCGAAACCCTTGCTGCAATGTTGCCACCTGGTCCGACTTTTCCCATAGACGGCTCGGATAGAAAACGG
Organism: Thermaceae bacterium; assembly: GCA_027023345.1. Lineage (GTDB taxonomy): Bacteria > Deinococcota > Deinococci > Deinococcales > Marinithermaceae > WFXV01. The sequence continues at coordinate 2,899 of JALVVO010000275.1, read as the reverse complement.
TCCGCTCTGATTTGTCGGCAACCTTGACCGGGGCGCTGATTGGTTGAGTCCAAGGTCCCGAGTAGAATAGAGGAATGCATGCAAGCTTCATGTGGAGTCACGTGCTCCCAGGGTTGAGTAGACTGGTCCTATGACTAATTGCGCGTCGGGGCGGTTCGTCTGTGCGCGCTTGGCGCGCGATCAAGCGGTTCGGTTCCGTCGGGGGCGGCGCATCAGGCGCGTGAGGGAGAGCAGGCCGTGAGATACGTGATTCTGAATCTAAAAAGCGGAGAGGGTGGGGAGACCTCTGCGGTTTCCCTCACCGCCAGGCTCCAGGATGAGGGTTCTTCTCTTTTGATCAACGTTGATTCCCAGGGCTCTCGGATTCTTCGAAATGAGGCTACCGGGAAGAAAAGAATTCGCATAACCCTTGACCTAGACCCCGAGATGCACCGATTCCTGAAAGTCTACGCAGCCGAGCGGGGTTTGAAGGTTAGCGATGTTTTGCGGCAGTTGATTGAAAGCCTCAAAGGATCTCAGCCATGAAAGCCATCGAAGAGGTTCGCACGCTTTTAGCCGAGCACCAGGAGGATCTCCGGCGCCGCTTCGGTGTCCGAGTGGTTGGGATCTTTGGTTCGTTTGCCCGGGGCGAGGCCGGCCCTGTAAGCGACGTGGACCTTCTTGTTGAGCTTGAACGGCCCCTTGGCTGGGAGATCGTTGACGTTAAGGAGTATCTCGAGGCCCTGCTTGGCCTTCAAGTGGACATCGTGACCCGCGGCGCGCTTCGCAAGAAGCCGCGGTTGCGACAGACCATCGAAGAGGACCTCATCCGTGTCTAAACGCGACGTTCGCCCCATACCGACCGGCATAATCGAGGCTACACAAGGGCGCTGCTTATTTGCAGCTCCCCCAAAAGGTGAGTTCCTGCCAGTTCTCGGGAAATCCCATGCGGTCGAGCAGGGGCCGGTACCGCTTGATTAATGCGCAAAGCTCCTGGATCCAGTTACAGCCAGGCGTCATCCGTTCGGCCAGATACCCCAGCACTACGAGCGTTCGGTAAATGTATTGTTCGCGTCCAGGGGGTGTGGCTTGGAGCGCAACAAGTAGGTCCGTTGGGCCGCGGGGGAACGTTTTTGTGAGCGAGTAGGCCGTAAGCTTCCTATCCCAAAGCCGCGTATGGTGGGCGGCAAGATTCCGTACGTGGGTAAGGTGCGGTAGTAAGCTAATGATTACACCGGCGGGGATGCCCAGACCTTTCTTTAGGCCTTCGAAGACCGGTCGTAAGCGTGGCTGATCGCGGTCCAGATTTTTGATCCAATAGGAGAGCTCGCCTAACGTCATCAACTCGCACGCAAGCCAGGCAGGTGGAAGCGGTTCAGCGTAATCCCGATCGAAGTGCTGAAGGATTGGGTCGTAGTCTTTCTGCTTAGCCCAGTTGCGATTCAGCGCGCATAGGCTTTCGTAGAACCGGCGAGTTTCCTTGTAAAGACCAGGTTCGAGGTAGCCGAATGGCCCAAACTGCTCGCTCAGGTGGTATGCCCAGCGCGTGCGCAGCCCGATCTCGATTCGCTCGATGGCGGCCAGCACGTGGAGCCGAAGCGCCCGGTCGAACTCGTAGAGTCGGACGACGTCCTCAAATGTGGTGCCGGGTTGGAAGCGGTGGTTTGCGTCCCCGGGGATTTCGAAAGGGTGCCAGTAGGGGCGGAGCCGGGCGTAGTTTACCCGACTAAGGAACGCCTGCGCTGCCGCTTCGTCGGGGATCTGGAGGCCACGGAGCTTGAGCTGGTTGATCTGCTCCTCGATGGATAGGAAAGGCTTGGTCAAGGCATAGCGACGGGCGGTCATAGCAAAAGAGAAGTCCCCTCCCCAGTCCGCCCCTCGAGGGGGTTGGACAGGAGGGGCTTTGTTAACTACATCCAACCACGTTTGACCTAGAGTGTCAAGGCGTGTCCTTGAGTACCCAGCAATCGCCATGAGTGCTCGATCCTGCCGGCCTGTTTTCAGACCGGAGCTTTGTATAAAGGGGGTGGTTTGATTTCATCCATTGCCTCGCTTGCTAGTAGATCCGCGCTTTCCTGTGTCCACCCACTGAAGCCCTTCTTCACTAGCACAAGGGTTTGTAGCTCCAGGAAACCGGGTGGTATACTCAATGTAGATACTGAGGAGGCATGGCGCTGAGGGTTAAGGTTCGGAAGTGGGGCCACAGCTTGGGGCTTCGGATTCCCAAGCCCCTTGCAGAGTCGGTTGGGCTTCGCGAGGGCTCGGAGGCGGAGCTTCGCGTCGTGAGCGGGACGCTGGTGCTCAAACCTTTGCGGCGCTACCGGCTCGATGAGCTTCTGGAAGGCCTTGAGGAAGCGAACCGCTACCCCGAGGTGGACTGGGGGGAGCCCCAGGGACGCGAGGCTTTTTAGGCCGTGGGCTACGTTCCCGATCGCGGTGACCTCGTTTGGCTCCGGTTCACCCCGCAAGCCGGCCATGAACAGGCGGGACGCAGGCCGGCGTTTGTGCTCTCGCCGCGTCGGTACAACGCGAGGGCGGGCCTTGCGCTCGTTTGCCCGGTCACATCCCGGGTAAAGGGCTACCCTTTTGAGGTGCGCTTGCCCCCTGGCCTTGCCGTGGAGGGCGTGGTGCTCGCCGACCAGGTACGAAGCCTCGATTGGCGGGCCCGCGCGGCCGAGCGGATCGCCAGGGCGCCGGACGAGGTCGTTGAAGAGACGATCGGGAAGTTGCTTGCGCTCCTCGAGGACTGAGCGCGACCAACGCTCCGGGCTCGAGCCCATATTCTGCGGCCTGTCCTAAAAAAGGGCTCTTCGGGTAGCTTGTCTCGTCGCGCTTTTTCAGTCGGGCCCTTGCCCTTCCAAGAGCGCCTCCGCCTCCTCCCGCCGCGGGAGCGAGGGCTGGGCACCGGGGCGGGAGGAGG
>JALVVO010000274.1 GCA_027023345.1 Thermaceae bacterium | reverse complement strand
CCCCTCGACCGCATCCCCGCCCTCGTCCTGGTGGCCAAGTCCACCGCCTCGATCGAGGCCACCCTGAGCCAGCTCGTGCGCATCTACGCCGCCACCGCGATGATCGTCCTTTTGATCGGGGGCTGGCTCGCCTACCTGCTGGTGGCGAGGACGCTCGAGCCCCTGGAGGCGATCGCCCGCCAGGCAGAGGCGATCTCGGCCCGGTCCTTCGCCCCCCTCCCCGAGCCCGAAGGGGCCGACGAGGTGGCCGCCCTGGCCCGGGCCCTGAACCGGATGCTGGCGAGGCTCGAGGAGGCCTTCGAGTCCCAGCGGCGCTTCCTGGCCGACGCCTCCCACGAGCTCAGGACCCCGATCACCGCGATCCTCGGCCACGTCGGCTACCTGAAGCGGCGCACGAACCCGAGCCCGGCGCAGAGAGAAAGCCTCGAGGTCATCGCCCGCGAGAGCGAGCGGATGCGGAAGCTGGTCGGCGACCTCTTGGACCTCGCCGAGAGCGAGGGGGGCTGGCGGTTCGAGCCCCGACCGGTGCTCCTCGGCCCGGTGCTCGCCGAGGTGGCCGAGGAGTTCGCCCCGGCGTTTTCCGGCAGGATCGAGCTCGAGCTCCCCGACGAGGAGGTCTGGGTGCTCTCCGACCCCGACCGGCTCCACCAGGTCTTCGCCAACCTGGTCTCGAACGCGATCAAGGCGGGGGCGAAGACGATCCGCCTCCGGGTACGGACTCCGGGCGAGCGGGTGATCGTCCAGGTCGCCGACGACGGCCCCGGCATCCCCCCCGAGCACCTTCCCCACCTCTTCGAGCGCTTCTACCGGGTGGACAAGGCCCGCGACCGGGAAAGGGGCGGAAGCGGCCTGGGCCTCGCCATCGTCAAGGCCATCGTCGAGGCCTCGGGGGGCGAGGTCTGGGTCGAGAGCGAGCCCGGGAAGGGCACCGTCTTCAGCGTCGCCCTAAGGCGCGCAGACGCTCCGCCGGAGGTCAAGGATGCCGGTGATTAGCCGATTCTACGGAATGATCGTGGCCATGCACTTCCTCGACCATCCCCCGCCGCACTTTCACATCCGATACGGGGAGTACCGCGCCGCGATCGGCGTCGACCCGCCGCGCCTTCTCGCCGGCGACCTCCCTCCCCGCGCACTCGGGCTCGTGGTGGAATGGGCCCGTATCCACCGCCGCGAGCTGCTCGAAAACTGGCGGCGCCTGCAACGCGGCGAGCCGCCGGAACCCGTCCCGCCGCTGGAATAAGCTAGGATGAGACCGATGGTAGAGGTCGTCGAGGCCAAGGCCCTGGCTCCGCTCAAGCTCTGGCTCCGGTTCTCGGACCGGCGCGAGGGGGTGGTGGACCTGGGCGGCCTCGAGCTGCGCGGGGCGCTCGAGCGGCTCAGGGACGCCGAGTTCTTCGAACAGGCCTACGTCGACCCCGAGCTGGGAACGGTGGCCTGGCCAGGAGGCCTCGACCTCGACCCCCTGGTCCTCCACCACCTGCTGACCGGAGAACCCCTCCCCGGCAACGTGCTAACGTCGCCCTAAGGCGCGCAGACGCTCCGCAGCCTCCTCGGGGCTGAGCTCGCCGCGCTCGAGGGCGTCGAGGATCTGCCGCCGCTCGGCCTCGAGGTCCGGCCCCTCCTCGTAGCCGAGGGCCCGGAGCAGGGCGTCGAAGCGGGCCCGCACCGTGGGGTAGGAGACCCCGAGCGCGCGCTCGAGCTCCTTTAAGTTCCCCCGCGCCTTCAGGAACATCCGCAAGAACTCGAGCTGCTCGGGCGGCAACGAGGCGAACTCGTTCTGCACGAACTCGCCCCGGATCTCGGTGCCGCAGGTCTTGCAAACCAGCCCGGTCACCCAAAGCCTGCCGCCGCAGACGGGACAGGTGCTTGGAGCCCTCGGTTTCATCCTTCCTCCTCAAAACGGACGCCAGACCCAAACCCGTAACCCTCGCACGGAGAGGATCTCCTCGCCTTTTCGATACACGGAGAGGCCGAGCCGACGGCTGAGAGGCGGGAGAGCGCCGGCCCCACCCGCCCGCGGAAAAGGAGCGCCCCCGCGAGCAAAAACGCGAGCACTGCCTCCAAGACCCAAAGGGGAAAGGCGAGGCGGACCCGCCCGAACTCCAGGACCAAAAACGAAAGCCGGTTCATACCACCTCGACGACGACTTCCTCCCCGTCGGGCCCCCGCAGCTCGACCAGGCGCCCCTCGGGGAGCTCGTCCTTCAGGCCGGCGAGGAGGGCGTCGAGGTCGATCCCCTCCTTCTCCAAAAGCCTTCGGTGGCCCGCAGGCAGGAACTCGAGCGCCACCCGGGCCAGCGAAAGGGGAAGGTGCACCCGTACCTCCTCCCCGTCCTCGTCCCGCAAGAGGATGCGCAAAAGCCGCCCGGCCCCGCGGGGCGCCGCCGGCTCCTCGAGGGCGTCGAGCAGCCGCTCGGCCTCGGCCACCGAGACCTTGCCCGCCGCCAGCATCTCCAAAACCCGCCTTCTCGCCTCGCTCATGGTTCCACCCGAATCCTTCCCATGCCGAGCTCGACCCGAAGCCGCGCCCGGCCCTCGCCGAAGACGCGGCGCGCCACGGAGCCGAGCCCGGCCTCGCCCTCGATCCGGAAGCTCGCTCCGGGAAGGGCGTAGAGCTCGACGTCGCCCATGCCGAGCTCGAGCCGGTGCTCCCCCTCCTGGAGCAAGAGGCCGAGCCGCGCCGAGCCCATCCCGAGCTCGAGGTCGAGCGCGCGGATCCCGGCGGCCTCGACCTTCCCGGTCCCGAGCTCTCCCTTTAGCCCGGCCAGGGACTCGGCGCGGAGCGCCCCCTGGCCGAGCGCGAGCTCGACCCCGTAGTCCCGGGGAAGCTTGACCTCGACCCGGAGGGCCCCTCGCAGGAGCTTGGGCCCGCGGGTCTTGAGCTCGAGGAGGCCGCCCTCCGCGCCAGCCTCCAAGAAGACCTCCCCGGCGCCGAAGCCGCTCGCCGAAACCTCGTCGCCCGCGGCGGGGCGGATCTCGATCCTCCCCATGCCGCCCTCGATCCGGAGCCAGCGCCGGACCCCCTCCTCGGAGGAGGCCTCCACCCCGAGCGCGGCCAAAAGCCGCTCCGCCTCCTCCCTGCTGAGCCTTCCCTCCTTAAGCATTCGGAGCACCCTCAAGACCTCGTCCACCCTCGGCCCCCTTCCCGAGCCACTCGGAAAGCCCCCAAAGCGCGCGGGCCGCCCCCGCGGCCGCCCGCGAAAGCCCGCGGCGCACCGCGCCCGAGAGCGCCCGGCCCCTTTGAAACTCGGCCCGAAGCGCCTGCCGCTTCGCTTCCGCCTCCCGGGAAAACGCCTCCGGTTCCCAGTACCCCAACATCGCGCCCCCTTGCCAGGATGGTAGGGGCTATTTTTCAAAATGTCAAGTCTGCTTTTACATTCGTCAAACGGGGTGCCGCCCCCCGAGGAGCGGGGCGGCGAAGAAAGCCGCCGCCATCGCCCAGAAGGCGAGCGTCCAGAGGAGGACCCGGAGCCCCGGCCCCGCCTGGGCGAGGAGCAGACGCAGGGTGAGGAGCGACCAGGCGAGGAGGGTCAGCGCTTCCTTGGGGTCCCAGCTGATCGGGGACCCCCAGACCCGAAACGCCCAGGCCATGCCGGTGAAGAGGCCGAGGGTGTAGGCCAGGTAGCCGAGGCGGAGGTAGGGGAGCTCGAGCCCCGCCAGGACCAGGAGCGGAGGGCGCCCGAGCGCCTGCCAGGGGCGCGTCTTGAGCGCCCGGTGCTGGGCGTAACCGAGGAGCGCGGCCAGGTAGGCCACGGTGAGGAGGGCGTAGGCGACGAGGAAGCTCCCGCCGTGGATCAGAAGCGCCCAGGCCGAGAGCCCCTCGGCCACCCGGCCCAGGTAGTGGAGCGAGACCAGCGCCACCAGCGCGGCGGCGGCGTAGAGCGCCCGCACCAGGGCGGCCATGCGGGGGCGCCAGGCGTAGAGCCGGCCGAAGCCCACGAGCCCGGCCGCGAGCAGCATGCCGGTCTGGAAAGGGCCCGCCAGCCAGGCCCCGCTCCTCCAGCCCTCCAGCAAAAAGGCCAGGAAGAAGGCGAGCGAGGCAAATCCGGTGGCGCCGAAGCCAAAGGCCAGCGCGCCCGCCAGGATCAAGACCCCGAGGCCGACGAATAGCGCGATCATCGCGGGGCGAGGACCCGCTCCAAGCGCTCGGCGGCGACCTCGTCCTTGGCCAGCTGGATGAGCGCGTGGGCGGTCCGGGCCAGCACGCGGCGGACCCGCCGGCGCAGGGCCTCCGCGGCGGCGGCGTCGAGGCCCGCGAGCTTGCCCCGGAGGAGGGCGCCGAGCTCGGCCTCGAGCTGGGTCTCGAGCTCGGCCTGGATGCGGCGGATCCGGTCCCTCGCCAGGTGGCCGGCGTACCACTCGAGGTAGTCGGTGACCCCCTGGTCCACGATTCGCTCGACCCGCGGCAGCTCGGCGGCGCGGGCGGCGAGGTTCCTCTCCACCACGGTCTTGAGCGCGTCGAGGTCGTAGAGGTAGGCGCCGGGGAGCCTCGCCACCTCGGGCTCCACGTTCCTCGGGAGGGCGATGTCGATGAGGAAGAGCGGCTTCTTCCGCCCTTTCAGCACCTCGCGGACCCGGCCCGCCCGGACAATGGCGTGGGGCGCGGCGGCGGAGGCGATCACGATGTCGGCCTCAAAGAGCGCCCGGGGCAGGTCCTCCATGCCCAGGGCCTCGCCGCCAAAGCGCCGGGCGAGCTTCTCCGCCCGGGCTCGGGTGCGGTTCAGGACCAGGACCCGATCGACCCCGAGCTCCTTGAGGTGGAGAAGAACGAGCTCGGCCATCTCCCCTGCCCCCAGCACCAAAGCGGCGTGGCCGGCAAGGTCGCCGAAGATCGAGCGGGCGAGGTCCACCGCGGCGTAGGCGACGCTCACCGCGCCGGCTCCGATGGCGGTCTCGGAGCGAGCCCGCTTGCCCACGTACACCGCCCGCTGGAAGGCCTGCTCCAAAAGCGGACCCGTGGCCCGAACCTCGCGGGCGGCGAAGAGCGCTTCCTTCACCTGCCCCAGGATCTGGGCCTCGCCCACCACCTGGCTATCGAGCCCGCTCGCCACCCGGAAGAGGTGGCGGAGGGCGGCGGTCCCCCGCATCTCGTAGAGGTGCTCGGGGAAGCGGCCGAGGTGCTCGAGGTAGATCGCCCGGGCCGGCCGCCGGGGCCGGACCAGGTAGAGCTCGGAGCGGTTGCAGGTGGAGACGAGCACGGCCTCGTCGGCCTCCGCCCGGAGCTCGCCGAGCAGGAGGCGGAGCCGCTCCCCGCCCACGGCGACGCACTCCCGCACCCCCACCGGGGCGGTCTTGTGGGAGAGGCCGACGAGGTATACGGGCGGCTCCGGCACGTACCCGAGTTTACACGAGCAGCCTCTTGGAAAGGGAACGGGCGGCCTCGACCCAGCCGTCTAGCCCCGGGCGCTCGGGGTAGGCCACCGGCTCAAAGCCCATCGCCTCGGCGGCGCGGGCGGTGGTGGCCCCCACGCAGGCGGCGGGGAGGCGGGGAAGGCCGGCATCCACCCAGGCCCGCACCGCCGAGGGCGAACCGAAGAGCACCATCCGGCTCGTGGCGGCGAGCCTCCGTTCGGCCTCGTCCGGCCGGCGGGGGACCAGGGTGTAGGCGTCGATCCGCCGCACCGAGAACCCCCGCTCGGAAAGGCCCCGGGCGAGCTCGTCGCCGGCGCGGGCTGAGGTGGGCCAGAGCACCTGGCCCGGCCCCGGGAGCTCGGCGGCGAGCGCCTTACCCTCGGCGCGGCTCGGCACGAAGGCGACCTCGAGGCCCTGGCCCTCGAGCACCGCCTTCGTGCTCGGCCCGAGGGCGGCGATCCGCACCTCGGGGGCCCCCGCCAGGTACCAGGCGCCGATGAAGTAGCGGGCGGCCTCGG
>JALVVO010000273.1 GCA_027023345.1 Thermaceae bacterium | reverse complement strand
GGGGGAGGGGGGGGAAGGGGGCGGCGCGGGGGCACCCGGGCGGCGGCGGCGAGCCGCTTGTCGGCGTCGATCAAGAGGGAGAAAAGCCGGGTCGCCCGCCAGTAGTCGCCGGAACGCAACCGGCGGCGGAGCTGCTGGGCCCAAGCCTCGGGCCCCAGCTCGGCGTAACGGAGAAAGGCCGCCTCCCAGCCGAGTGCGGCGAGCAGCTCGCGGGCAGATGGGTCCTCGGCGATCGCCCGGGTCTGCTCGGCGGCGGCGCGGTAGGGGTTCGCGGCGCCGCTTTTGAGGATCTCGGGGCTCTTGGGGCTGGGTAGGAGCTCGCCCGGGGTCTTTAGGTGCCCGTGGTGGCGGGCAACGGCGAGGAAGACCGCGGTCGCGTCGAGCCCCGCCTCGGCCGCCAAATAGGCGGCGAAGAGCGCCGAGGGCCAGGCGTGCTGGAGGCGTGTCTGCCCGATTTTGGCCTTGAGGGTGGGGTTTTTTAGGTAGGCTTGGAAGAGCGGCGTGGCTTTATAGAGGTCGTGGGCGAGCCCGGCGAGGCGGGCCTCGGCCTTCAGCTCCGCGGGCGCCCAGCGCTCGGCGAGGCGGGCGACTCCTTCAAGGTGCTCGAGCAGGGGCTCCGGGGGCTCGGGGCGAGCGAGAAGCATCTCAGCCAACCAGGGCCCAGACCCCCGCCTCGCTTTTGAAGACCGGACCCCGGTAGTCGAGGGCAAGCGGCCGGCCCTCGGCCTCCAGGCCCAGGTCCTTGACCACCAGCGGGCGGCGTTCTTGGTCCAGGCGGATGGGGAAGCGGTCGTGGAGCACCCGCACCCCGCCGGGCCCGCGCAGCCTGTCCAGGGCCTCGAGGTAGAAGGCGCCGAGGAGGGGCCCCGCGTGGCCCTCGCCCACCTCGCCGGCGACCTCGTCCAGGGCATCAAGGCTGGCAAGGGCGTAGGCCGGGCCCAGGCTCAAGGGGTAGGCCGGGCGAAGCAGCGCGTCGCGGAGGGTTTCTAGCTCGGGGCCCACGACCAGGATCTCGTAGACCACGCGCTCGGCAGGCGGCTTCGGGGCCACGAACTGCACCGGGATCTGGGTGTGCTCGCCGCCGGCGAGGTTCTTGGTATCCAGCCGGCCCCCCTGGTTCTTGACGAAGAGGTGGTTGACGGTTTGCATTAGGTGCCGCCAGGGGCCGGCGGGGCGGATGCCAAAGCGGTGGTCCTTTAGGAACTCGGCGTACTCGGGGCCGAGCCCGAGCGCCGCGCCCAGGAGCCCGCGGACGGCGGTGGGCGGGGGGATGGGGTAGGTGAGCGAGGAGGAGTTGGTGTAAAAGCGGCGGAACTGGGCGAGCTTCCCCCCGACCCTGAAGCGAAGGGCTTGCATCACCCCACCCGGACCGCCGCTGGCAGCCCTTCGAGCCCCGTCACCCGGAGCTCGGGGTGGAGCCAGAGGCGGGTTTCCTCAATGACTCCGGCGTGGGCCCGGAGCAAGTCGCGGAGCTCCGAGAGCTCGAGGGTGTAGTCCTCGACGCCTCGGACCTTGCGCTCGGCGATCCCCTCCTTAGGGACGAAGCGCACCCGGTCGCGGAGGTCGCCGAGCGGGGGGAAGGGCGCTGCGCCCTCCTTGAAGCGGACGTGGAGGTAGAGCCTCGGGGTCTGGCCGTACTTGCTACGGGTCGTGGCCTCGGCGGGGATGGCCCTGAGGAGGGCGTCCTCGAGGGCGTCGAGGTCCGCCTCCTGGAGCCCGGTGGCCTCGCCTCGGCGGCGGGAGACGCGGCCGGAAAAGCCGATCAGGCCGTAGTAGAGCCGCCAGTCCTTGCCGAAGGTGCCGAACTCGCTCTCGCGGCCGGCGAAGGTCGAGGAAATCGTCGCCGACTCGACGATCTCCACTTGGTGGAGGCTATAGCCCCAGGCGAACTGGACCGGGCCGGTGAAGGTGAGGCCGCCGCCCTGGCCGGCGCTCTCACCCTTGATCGGCATGGTGGCGCCGAAGAGCCGCACGTCGATCAAGCGCTCGAGCAGCCACCGGATGAAGCTGTCGGGGACCTCCTTCTTGACGTTGACCTTTTCGCCGGTCTCCTTGGCGTACGCCTCGGCGAGCGCGCGTAGGCGCTCGTCCGCGGTCACCGTTTGGCCGTCGAGCGTGCGCACCCAGACGTCCTTGCCTTGGTCCAGCCAGTAGTCGCGCAGGTAGCGCTTTAGGCGCACGTCGGAGACCAGCGCCCGGTGGGTGGCGTAGTCCATGCGGGGCTTGTTCTCCTCGTCGGGGTCGCCGTTGGGGTTGGCCATCTTGGCGTCGTAGAGGAAGAGGATCTCGCCATCTAAGACCTTCATGCTTCTTCTCCTTTCCCTGCTCTTTCCGCCGCCTGGAGCAGGATGCGGCGGGTCTCGTAGCCGTAGCCGAGCAGGATGTAAAAAGCGTTCTCCTCGTCGGAGAGGCGCCAGCGGTTTTTCTCCTTGGTCAAGAGCTCGCTCGCGGTGGCGAAGACGACCTCGCTATTCGCGTCGAGCCGCCGGTACTCTGCGAGCTTTTCAAAGAGCTCGATCGCGAAGCGCTCGACCTTCTCCAGGGGCATGCCCTGGTAACCGACCTTCTCGAGCACGGGCTTGGCCTTGCTCTTTTTGTATTGCTCGCTCGCCACCCGGGCGAGGAGCACGCCGAGCAAGAAGAGCGCCGCTCCCTGGGAGCCAAGCCCCAGTTCCTTGATGGCCTCGGTGTAGCTACCTGCTTCGACCGTTTCCATGCTCTCCACCTCCACCAGGCCCAGCCGGGCCAGAAAAACCAGGAACGCCGCCATCTGCGGCAGTAGCCACTCGAGCTCGGGGCAGCTCTTTGGGCATTGGCGGGTGCCGTAAATCTGCGGGTTCTTGCGCCAGGCGTGGCGCAGCACCTCGAGGAAGTCCCGCACCCAGGCGGCTCGGGGACGGGGCTCATTGAGCAGGATTTGCCGGAAGGCGCGAAGGGCGGGGGCGGTGTCCGGCCGCTGGTTGTGCACGCTCAGGGGAAGCAGGAAAAGGAGCGCCTGAAGCCCGGCGATCCAGCGGTCCTGGAAAGGGCCGGGGCCCAAGAGCCGCATTGCCCGGTCACCGGCCTCGGCCAGCGCCTTGAGCACCTCCTCCATCCGGCTGGGCTCGACCTCGGGGACGGCCTCTTGCACTTTGGTCGCCGACTGGCTGATCTCGACGAAGAGCAGGGTGAGCTGGGGCAGCCCGGCCCAGCTCAGTTCATCGAGCAGCTCGGGGACGCGTTCCAGCTGCTCGAGCCCGCTGACGGCCCCGGTCAGCCTCTCGGAGAGCGCGTCGAGGTCTTCGCGGCTTAAAGGACCGGGGCCGAGGTGGGGGACGAGCAGGGTGAGGGTGCCGAGCACCTGCAGCCTGAGGTGCTTGAGCAGGTAGCGCTCGCCGGCCAGCGCCTTTTGGTAGCAGTCCCGGCAGAGGGCGAAGTTTTTGGCCCAGTTTTGGGGGTTGAGTCCGTAGGCGAAGCTGGCCTTGTCGTTGATGAAGAACTTCAGCTGGAAGCGGGTGAAGTTCCCGGTGATCGGGGCCCTCTTCCCGCAGGCGTGGCAATGGCCCTCCTCGGCGCCCTCGAAGGCCTCGTCCACCAGGGTCTTGAGCATCAGCGCCGCGTACTCGGGGGTCTGGGCGATCGCGGTGCCGTCGATCGCCAGCGTGTAGAGGACGCCGCTCTTAGGTAGGCTCCAGCGGGTCCTGAGGTGCTCGGCGAGGGCCTTGGCCCGGTCCTTGGGGGGCTTTTTAAGGATCTCCTCCCAGGCCTCGGGCTCGGCCAGGCCGAGCGCCGGGGCGTTCAGCAGGTGGGCGTAGCGCTTGTCGCTGCCCTGGGCGGAGTCGTCGGGGACGAAGAGGTCGGGGAATACCCGGTCGAGGAGGGCCTGGAGCCCGGGCGGAAGGCCTTCCTCCTCGCGTAGCGCGTAGAAGGTTTGGCCGAGGAGGTAGTCGAGCCGGTCGGTGGTGACCCGGATCTTGGGGTTGTTGGCCCGCGGGTTTCCGAGCCAGAGGAAGGCATGGGCCTTTTTCGGGTCGAGCTCCTCGACGCGTTTTTTAAGTTCCGGTGGGTTGGATCGCAGGTCGAGGATCGCGAGTAGAGGCTTTTCGCCCTTCGCGGGGGGTTTGATGGGCGCGATCAGGGCCTCGAGGAGCTCCGCGGTGTTGCCCTCGAGCGCGGCCTCGCCGAGACGTACGAGCTCCCTAATCACCTTGGGCCTCCACGAAGCCAAACCCCTGGCTGCCGAGCGCCCCGAGCCCCGAGGTGAGCGCCACCCAGGTGAGCTCGGGCGGGGCGGTGAGCCGGTAGCGGCCCATCCAGCCCTCGACCACCAGGCGGTGGAACCGCTCGATCTTCTTGTGCCTTGGCGTGATTCCCACGGGCTCGATTCGCACCTCCCCTTCCGGGTTTTTACCCAGGGCCTCGGCCTTCATACGCAAATTTCGGACCAAGAGCTCGGCGAACGCGGGTTCCTCGGGGCGGAAGTAGCGGCGGCGGCCGTCCTCCTTGCGGTAGGCGGTGATCGGGGAGCGGGCGACGAGGGTCACGGGCGCGGGCGGGGGGATGACCTCGGTCATCAGAAGTTCCTCGTGGTAGAGCTCGAGCCCTCCCAGGTTGACCCGGTGCTTCAGCATCAGTGCGGTGCCCAGCTCCTGGACGATTTCGGAAAGTGGGGAAGCGAGGCGGAAGTAGATCGGGCCGGTGACCTGAAAGGTTTTGGTGGAGGTGTCGGGCTGCAGCTTGCCGACGATCCGGGAGAAAACGAAGGGTTTCCAGCGCCCCTGCGGGGTGGCGAGGCCCTCTTCGTGCAGCCAGCGGCTCAGAGATTCGGGCAGAAGGCGGTAGATAAGGCCCTGGAGCTGCTCGCGGTAGGCGAAGGGCAGCGTACCCGGCTGAAGCGGGACCAGCTTCGCGCGTAGGTAGTGCACCATGACGACTCCTTCGTGCTACCCCCTTAGTGTAGAGCCCGCTTACGGAAACGCTTGGGTCATAACGGGGGCTATGCGTTTTGCTTTTGTGGACTAGGTTGAAGGGGATCGGGTGGTCGGGGAGCGGGGGTCTACGCGCCTGAGAGCCTTCAACAAGAGGGCTTCGTGTACGCCTCTTTTCCGGAGCAGGTCTTGGCGGTCGCGGACGCCCTCCTTCGCGGGGAGCGGTACCTCTAGCTTTTGGTGATTGGTCCCAGGCACTTGGACGCGCCCATTTTGGATAGAGGGCGGCTACCCCCATGTCTACGGCCCGGTGAGGCCGGGCGCGGCGCGGAGGGCCCGGGTTGCCGGAAGGGGCTTTGGCCCTCAGACCGAAAAGTCCGGGATCTTGTCGAAGGCGATGCGGTACTCGCCGACCTCGCCGACGAGGTCGAGGGTGGCGGGGCGGACGGTGTCGGGGCCGAAGCGGGCGTTGATCCGGTCGAGGGCGTGGGCGAGGAGCTGGTTTTTTCGCTCGGTGGAAAAGAGCGAGAGCCCCGGGTAGGCCACCAGGTGGCCGAGGGCGACCGAGGCCTTGAGCACCGGGCGCCGCTCGAGCTCAGGCCAAAGGCGCCTTAGCGCGAAGACCAGGGTGCGGGTGGCGAAGGTGGGGGCGAGGTGGGTGAAGGCGGCGTAGTCCTCGCCCTCGAGGAACCTCAGGTGCAGGTAGAGCGAGCCGGCGGCGTAGCCCGCTTTTCGCATCCGGGCGGCGGCCTTGACGAGGAGCCGCACCGCCACCAGGCGGGCCTTCTCGGGGGCGCGGAGCTCGGGGGAGAGGACGTGGGAGTGGGCGAAACTTCGGCGGTGGGTCTCGACCTCGGGGAGGTCCTCGCCCCGCAGGTTTCGGTACATGCGTTCGCCGAGAACGCCGCCCCAGGCCTTCCTGAGGAGATCGAGGGGGGCCTCGGTGAGCTGGCGGACGGTGAAGACGCCGAGGCGGTTCAGG
>JALVVO010000272.1 GCA_027023345.1 Thermaceae bacterium | reverse complement strand
GGGGATCGGCGGGGCCAAGGGGGCGCTTTTGAAGCTCGCGCTCGTGCCCCGGCTCACCCACGCGGTGCTGGCCCGGCTGGGCGAGGCGGGAAGGGTCTTCCTCCCGCTCTTTGGCAACACCGTCGCCCCCACCGTCGTCCGCGGCGGGAGCAAGATCAACGTGGTTCCCGAGCGGGTGGAGCTCGAGCTCGACGGCCGCCTCCTCCCCGGCTTCACCCCCGGCGACCTGATCGGCGAGCTGAGCCGGCGCATCCCCGTCCCCTTCGAGGCCGAGGTGGTGCGCCACGATCCCGGCCCCAAGGAGGTGGACTGGACGCTCTTCCCCCTACTCGCCGAGGTCTTGGAGGAGGCCGACCCCGGCGCCAAGGCGGTCCCCCTGCTCCTCTCCGGCGTCACCGACGGCCGCCACTTCGCCCGGCTCGGCATCCAGACCTACGGCTTCACCCCGATGAAGCTGCCCGAGGGCTTCGCCTTCAACCGCTTCATCCACGCCGCCGACGAGCGCATCCCGGTGGAGGCGCTTCGCTTCGGGGTGGGGGTCCTGCGGAGCTTCTTCCGAAGACTAGGTTGAGGAAGCCTCGAGCCATTCTTTTAGGGTGGTTCTGTCTTTGGTTTTCCAGGAAGTGGTTCCCCGGGGTGGAGCCGCCTCGAATAGCCGCGGCTGCGGCCGATGGTGATGAGAAGGCAAAATCCCGTGTAAAGACGTAGCGGTCCCCTGCAGTCTTCAAGATGCCGGCTTCGATGAGACGTTATCGTAAGCGCTGGTAACTTTGAGGTAAGGATTTCGTTTCTTTCCGTACGGCTTGTGATCCTGCTTTTACAACAAAGCCTTCGGCCGTAAGCTCTGCCTCTGCGTGAACTCCTTTGGAACTCAGATAAAACTTTTGCACGCCGGTTTGCTTTTTGGGCGATTTAGGCCCGAGGAAGGAAACACCCAACGGCGGCAAGTAAAGCAGCAAGTTCTCAAGGAACTGCTCGGCATCCGCCCGGTCCATCTCCAAGAGCGGAGGAACGCTACCCTGGTTTTGGTTCTTGACCTTTGCCTGCCCCCGGCGTTTGGCGAGTTCGATCAACCGGGTCTCGAGGTATCGGGTTTTGGGCTTTGTCCAGCCCGTCGTCCTCGCTTGCAGTAAAAACCACGGCATAGGTCCAAAAATCCTTGCCCTGGTCGTGCTGGGCGATGCGCTTGCCGACGTCGTCTAGAGCTCGGGGAAGCCGTCCTCGTCTTCGCCTAGGAGAAGGTAAACCCCCGGGCGACCGAGCTCGGGGCGTTTCTTCGCTTCGCCGAAGAGCGCCCGGGGAAAGATCACCCCTACCCCCGACCAGTTCCCGAGTTTTGCGACCTTGAGGCCGTAGGGATCTCCGTCCGGGAAGAAAAGCCGGAGGGTGAAGGGCTTCATGGTCTACCCGCACTTCGACCAGCCGCAGACCTGGCAGGTCAGGCAGCCGTCCTCCACCTTGACCGGGCCGCCGCACTCGGGGCAGGTGGGGCCTTCGCTCACCGGGTTGCCGCCGACGGGGACCTCGACCCGGACCTCCGGAGGGGGAGCGGCCTGCTGCACCTTCTCCTCGGCTTGGGCTTCTCCCGCCACCAGCGGGTGGCCGTGCCCGTTGCCGAGCTTCAAGGCCTGCTCCAGCGCGAGGGCGATCAGGTCGCCCTTGCTGGCCACGAACTTCTTGAAGTAGCTGCCGTAGAGCCCGCCGTTGATCCCCCGGAGGGTGTGGATGATCGCCTCGGGCGGCACGCCGTATTGCAGCGCGATCGAGACCACCCGGCCGAGCGCCTCGGCGTCGGCGTTCTGCTCGTCGCCGGCCTTGCCGGTGGTGAGGATTACCTCGACCGGGTGCTCGCCCTGCATGTTGACGGTGACCAGGTAGGAGTAGCGGGTGCCGTCGGAGGCGGTGAGCTTGACCATGTCGGTGAAGCCGAAGAGCCGCCCGGTCCGCTCGAAGACCGGCTCCCCGAAGGGGCGGGCGGCGGGCTCGGGGCGGGTTGCCTCCGCCTGGGGCTCGGTCTCACGGGCCTCGGACGCTTCCTTTTGCCCTTCGCCCTTCTTCGAGGTGTTGATTACCTGGTACTCGCGGCTGCCGTCGCGGTAGACGGTGATGCCCTTGCAGCCCGTCCGCCAGGCCTCGGTGTAGGCGGCCTCGACGTCCTCGACCGAGGCGTGGTTGGGGAGGTTGATGGTCTTGGAGAGTGAGTTCCCCACGTAGCCCTCGCGGTCGAAGGCCCGCTGCACCACCCCCTGCATGCGCACGTGGTCGAGGGGGCTCACGTCGTGGGCGCACTTGAAGACCCGCTGGAGTTTCTCCGGCACGAACTCGAGCCCCTGCACCGAGCCGTGGTTCTCCTGGATCTTGGCGGTGACCTTGTCCCAGTCCCAGCCGCCGTCCTTCTGGTAGTCCGGGTGCGGGGGGTAGGCCTCCAGGAGCTCCTTGAAGAGCGGGTGGACGAGGGCCTTGTACTCGCCGCCGATCCGCCGCCAGACGAAGGGGGCGAAGACCGGCTCGATCCCCGAGGAGACCCCCATCAGCATGCTGGTGGTGCCGGTGGGGGCGACGGTGAGTATGGCGACGTTCCGCCGCGGACGGATGCCGAGGCCCTTGAAGTATTCCTCGTGCTCGGCGTAGAGGGGGAAGACGCCCCGTTCCTCGGCGAGCGCCTCGGAGGCGGCGGTGGCCTCCTCGCGCATCGTGTCCATGATCCGCTCGACCACCCGCCTCGCCTCCTCGGAGTCGTAGGCGAGGTCCATCTTGATCAGGGCGTCGGCGAGGCCCATGACCCCGAGCCCGAGCCGGCGAAGGGTCTGGGAGGCCCTTTTGTTGTCCTCGAGGACGAAGTGGTTCACGTCGAGGACGTTGTCCAAAAAGCGGACCGCGGTACGGACGTCGGCCCGGAAGGCCTCGAAGTCGAAGGTCTTGTCCTCGCGCACGTAGGCGGCGAGGTTCATCGCCCCCAGGTCGCAGGGCTCGCCCACCGTGAGGGGGATCTCGCCGCAGGGGTTGGTGGCCCGGATCTCCCAGCGCTTGCCGAGCCCCTTGAGGGCCGACTTCTCGTTCACCCGGTCGATGAAGATCAGCCCCGGCTCGCCGGTGGCCCAGGCGTGCCAGGCGATCTCGTGCCAGATCCACTTGGCGGGAACCCCGCCTTCGAAGACCGGGACCGGCCGGGCGCCGTCCTCGCGCTCGGGGAGCTCGGGGAGCGTGCCCCGGTACTCGCCCTCCAGGAAGACCGGGTAATACTTGCCGGGGACCTCCTTGGGCTCGACGGGCCAGAGCGCGTCCTTCTCCAGGGTCTCGATAAAGCGGTTGGTGATCAGAACCGAGATGTTGAAGGTCGAGATATCGCCCTCGGCGGCCTCGCGGTCGAGGTCCTTGGCGGTGAGGAAGTCGAGGAGGTCGGGGTGGGCGACGTCCAGGGTTGCCATGCCCGCGCCCCGCCGGGTGCCGCCCTGGCGGACCACCCGGAGGACGGGCGCGTAGACGTAGCGGAGCGTGGCCACCGGCCCGGCGTTCGGGCCGCCCCGGTTCGCCCACTCGAGGAAGTTGTCGTAGATCTCGATCAGGTAGCTGGTGGGGCCGCTCGCGGTCCCCCCCGAGCTCTTCACCGGGGCGCCCTCGGGGCGGAGCTTGGAGAAGTCCACGTGGGGCTCCTCCCCGGAGAGGGCGAGCCGGACGGCCTCGGCGGCGGCGTCCATGATCCCGCCCATGTCGTCGGCGATCTCGATCACGTTCTCGGGGCGCTCGCGCACGGTGAGCACGCCGTGCTCGCGGGCGAGGGCGGCGAGCTCGGGGGAGAGGGTGCCGTAGATCACCCGGGTCCAGTTGCGCACCGCGTGGGGGAGCTTCTCGCCGTCGGGGTTGGTGGAGGGGCGCATCAGCCCCTTGATGAAGTCCTCGACGTCCTTGTGGTCGGCGCGCATGTAGGCGAAGCCGCGGACGAGCCCCATCCGCTGCCCCTTGGGAGCGGAGCGGTAGGGGTCGAGGTTCACGCCGTTGCCGCCCCCGACCTTGGTGACGAGGGCCAGCTTCTTGGCCACCTCCATGATCCCCTCGAAGCTCTCCGGCGGGTTTTCGGTGGCCCCCTGGACGAAGCAGTTCAGCACGTTGCCGTGGGCGGTGGCGGCCCCCGCCAGCACCCGGCCGCCGGGGCAGAAGCGCTTTTGCTTCATCAGCTGGTAGAAGCGCTCGGCCCAGGCCTCGCGCTCGGTCTCCTTCTCGGGGATCGCGACCCAGTTGGCTACGCGGCGGAACATGCCGAAGATGTCGCCGTCGCCCGGTTGCAGGTACTGACGCTTGGCGATGGCAATCGCGTGCTCGTCGAATGGCGGTTGGCTCATGGTTCCTCCTCCTTCTCCCGTGGCGAGCACAAGATGTTGTGCTCCTAAAACGGGAGCCTACTACATCTTGGGCTTAGCCGCAAGCGCGAACGACCATCCGGGACCCTCTGAGTTTACCACCTCGGGGCGCTTTGCTAGGATGGGTCCGCTTGGAGGGGGATGTGCCGCAGGGGACGCTCTTCGTGATGACCGGGGCCTCGGGGGTGGGCAAGGGGACGCTCCGGGCCCGCCTCTTGGAGCGGGTCAAGCTCTACTACTCGATCTCGATGACTACCCGCGCCCCGCGGCCCGGGGAGCGCCACGGGGTGGACTACTGGTTCGTGGACCGGGCGCGCTTCGAGGCCGCCGTCGAGCGCGGAGAGCTGCTCGAGTACGCCGAGTACGTGGGCAACTACTACGGCACCCCCCGGGCGCCGGTCGAGCGCCACCTGGCGCGGGGCGAGGACGTGCTCCTCGAGATCGAGGTCGAGGGGGCGAAGCAGGTCAAGGAGCGAGCGCCGCGCCTGGGCATCCCGGCGGTCTTCATCTTCATCGTGCCCCCCTCGCTCTCCGAGCTGCGCCGGCGGTTGCTATTGCGCTCGGGCGACGGCGACCCGGCTAAACTGAAGGAGATCGCCGCCCGCCTGGCCCGCGCCGAGCGGGAGATTCGCGAGGCCGGCGGGGTTGGCTTCGACTACGTGGTGACCAACGACGTGCTCGAGTCGGCGACGGTGGACCTCGAGCGCATCGTCCGCGCCGAGCGGTTGAAGACCCACCGGCGCGGCGAGGCGCTCCTCGCGGCGCTCAGCAGGGACCCCGAGCTCGAGGCCGAGCTCGACGAGATGGAAAGGTGGTTGGTGGAACGTGGCCGAACCGGGAATTGACAAGCTGCTCGAGATCGTGGACTCCAAGTACCGGCTGACGATGGTGGTGGCCAAAAGGGCCCAGCAGCTCCTTCGCTACAACTTCAAGAACACTGTGCTCGAGCCCAAGGACTGGCCCAAGATGCGCACCCTCGAGGGGGAGGTGCCGGACCCCAACCCGGTGACCTGGGCGATGAAGGAGCTGCTCACCGGCCAGTTCGAGATCGGCGAGAACCTCATCCCCGAGGACAAGCTCTCCCGCGTGCTCGACCAGCTCTACCCCGGCGACCTGGAGGAGGAAGCCTAGCTTGGGCCGACGGGTCCTGCTGGCGGTGGGCGGGGGCGCCGCGGCGATCAAGGCGCCCCTGGTCGCGCGGCGTCTCCTCGAGGCCGGCTTCGAGGTGCGGACGCTGGCCACCGCCCGGGCCCTCGCCTTCACCACCGAGCTCGCCCTGGCCACGGTGAGCGGCCACCCGGTCGCCACCGACGCGCGCTGGTTCGCGCCGAGCGGCCGGGTTTTGCACCTCGAGCTCGCCGCGTGGGCGGACCTCGTGCTGGTAGCCCCGGCCACTGCCGCCGACCTGGCCCGGGCGGCCGCGGGGCTCGCCGAGGACCTGCTCTCGGCCACGATCGTCGCCGGCGCCCGCCGGGTCCTCTGGGCCCCGGCGATGAACCCCGAGATGTGGGCCGACCCCGCGGTGCGGGAGAACGTCCGTCGCTTGAGCGAGCGCGGGCACGCCTTCGCCGGCCCCGTCTTCGGGGCGATGGCGGCGGTGGGGGAGGCCCCCGGC
>JALVVO010000271.1 GCA_027023345.1 Thermaceae bacterium | reverse complement strand
AAGTAGCGGAGCAGGGTGAAGCCAAGCCCGCCCACGGTGACATAGGGGAGGTCGGCCGCGAGGGTGAGGCCGTCGGTCTCGGAGTAGCCGAGGGCCACCCGCGGCCGGCGGGGCCCGGTGTGGAGAACGAGGAGCGGGAGGAAGACCTCCCGCCGCCCTCCGAGCTCGACCCAGACGTCGTGGGCCACGATCCGGTCGCCGGGGTAGATCACCACCTTCCGGGCAAAGAAGGCGTAGTCCGGCGGGTCCTGCCCGCAGGCGAGGCAGGGGCTGAAGTAGCCCTCGTCGAGGAGGAACTGCCCCCGGTTCCGGCAGGCCGAGGGGGCGCGGAACTCGATCTCCCGATCCTTGAGGGTGACCTCGAGGGCCACCAGGGCCTCGTCCTCGAGCGTCAGGGTAAGGGTCCGGGCGCGGACCGTCCGGCCCTCGGGGTCGGTGTAGCGGACGTCGCCCTCGAGCACAAGGCGCCTTTCCTCCCGGAAGTAGGTCACCCGGCGGGCCTCGATCCGGCGGTCCTTGTAGACGAGGACGACCGGCTCGCCCTCGAGCACCGCCACCTTCCCGTCGCCGGTGAGGTAGAGCCGCTCGGCCTGCTCGATCCTGACCTCGGCGGCGAGGGCAAGGCCAAGGAGCAAGAGGAGCGCCGCCGCCCGCTTCACCGCCGGCCCACCCCCAAAAACCCGAGCGCGAGCGCGAGGTAGAGGAGATCGGGCCCGAACCCCCCAAGCCAGGCGGGAATCGCCCCCTGCTCGCCCATGATGCGGAAGACCGACCAGGTGGCGTAGTAGAAGAAGGTGATCGTCACCACCCCCACAAGCCCCAAGCTCCGGCTCCCGGCCAGCATCCAAAACGCGATCCCCCCGGCAAAGAGGGCGAAGACCACGCTGGCCAGGGGCTCGGCGAACTTGCGGTAGAAGGCGGTGGCCTCGGCGGGGTGGGGGATGCCCCTCTTTGCCGCTTGCTTTAGGCGCCGGGCGAGCTCGCCGAGGGTGAGGTCGGCGGCGAGCCCCCGGGGCAGGGCGGCGATCTCCTTCAGGGGGAGCCGGGCCCGCTCGAAGCGGGCGACGGTGCGGGGGCGGCTTTGCTCGAAGGTGACGCGGAGCCCCTGCCCGAGCTCGAGCACCCCCCGCCGAAACCGGCCGCGGTCGGCGGCGAGCACCTCGTCCCGGGAGAAAAGCCGGACCTCGCCGATTCCCTCTTCGTTCACCCGGCCGACGTAGACGAGCCGGCCGTAGGCGTCGGTGAAGAAGGTGCCGGGCTCGAGCAGCGCCCGGGGCCGCTCGAGGACCGCCCGCTGGAGCACCGCCCGGGCCTTCTGGTTGGCCCGGGGCACCGCCTCGGCCCCGAGCACGAAGCCCACGAGGGCGAGCACCCCGCCGAACCAGACCAGGGTGAGGATCACCCGCCCCCGGGGGATGCCGGCGGCGAGCAGGGCCTTGAGCTCGGAGTCCTCGGCCATGCGGGAAAGCAGAAGGAGCAGGGCAAAAAGGTAGGCGATCGGAAGCCCCCGGTAGACCGCTTCGGGCACCCGATAAGCGAGGTACTGGCCGAGGGCGAGGGGGCTTGCCCCCTTGGTGACGAGCGGCGCGAGCACCTCGAAGAGCACCCCGCCAAGGAGCAAAAGGACCGCGACCAAAAGCCCCCCGACGAGGTAGGCGAAGGCCTCCCTTAGGAGGTAGCGGTCGAGCGTGGTCACCTGAGCCTCACCGTCCCCACCGCGGCGAGGAGGCCGTAGACCAGGTTCGGCAGCCAGGCCGCCGCGGGGCCGATCGCCCCCACCCCGGCGAGCCGGGCGGCGGCGACCCAGAGCACGTAGTAGCCGAAGATCAAGAGCACCACGAGGGCGAACGCCCAGGCCGCTTCCCGGAGCGAGAGCCCCACCACCAGGGCGAGCCAGGCGAGCACCACCACCCCGGCGGCGTCGGCGTAGCGCCGGGCCAGGGGGAAGCGGGCCTTCGGGTCCACCCGGGCAAGCTCCCTGAGCTCCGAAAGCGTGAGCCCCTCGTACCCCCGGGTGGCTACGCGGGGCCGGTAGCGGGCGGGGAAGGGGAGGGCGACCCGCTCCCAGTGCTCGACCGAGGCCCCCTCGACGCGCCAGGGGCGCTCCAGCACCCAGCTCCGCTCCACCCAGCGGCCGCGCTCGGCGCTCCAGACGACCCCCGAGGGCTCGACGACGCGGACGGCTTCAAGCACCGCGCCCCCCTCGGGGCCCGGGTAGACCCGCTCGGCGTAGTAGACCCCAAGCCCCGGCGGGGCGTAGCCCTGCTTGTAGAGGACGCCCGAGGGCTCGGTGCCGTAGTAGACCTGGTAGAGCTTCTTTTCAAAGCGCGCCTGGGCCCAGGGCTTGACCCAGGCGCTATTCAAGAAGACGATCCCCCCCACCAAAAGGGCGAGGGCGAGGATCGGGGGAAGGAAGGAAAGCGGTGCCACCCCCCCGGCGTAGGCGGCTTTGAGCTCGGAGTCCCGGATCAGCCGGGCAAGCCCCACCAAAATCGCGAAGACAAGGCCCAGAGGAAGCGCCACCCCCAGGGTGTAGGGCAGGCGGTAGAGGACGAGGAGGAGAACGTCGGCTAGCGGCGTGCCCCTCGCGAGCAAGGCCCCGGAGAGGGACGAGAGCAAATCGGTGGTGATCAGCCCGATGAAGAGCAGCACCCCAAGCAAGTAGGGCAGGCTCACCTCGCGTAGGAGGTAGCGCTTGAGCACGCCCCGGATTATAGGGAGGGGGCATGAGAAAACCGCCCTACGAACGTTTGTGGTTTTAAGTTCGTGTAGCGCCGAGGTCTCGGCTCAAGATTTCGAGGAGCTTCTCGATTAGGAACCGCTGAAAGTCCTGGTTGCCCATGAACTCCTTGTAGAGCTGGGTCTGGTCCTCCAGGCTCTCGGTGACGAGGCGGGCCGTGGCCTTGGAGAGCTCGATGCGGGCGTTTTGGGGGTCGTTTTGCCGCAGGGCGTTTTGCAGGCTCTCGTCCTCGCGAAGCTTCTTCGGCATTTCCACGAAGACGAAGCGCTTTACCTTGTCCTCGTCGTTCCAGTCAATGTTGCCGAAGCGCTCGTTGAACTCCCGCAGGATCTCGCTCAAGGGCTCGAGCTCGGGCTCGGGCGCGCCCGCGCGCACGCTCGTGGGTACCGGTTCGACCTCACCCTCTTGCTTCGGGAGGTCGATCTTGACCTCTTCCTTCACCTCCAGCCGGTAGGTGTCCATGTCGATGGCCTCAAGAATGCCCTGCGAGAGGTCTTCCTCCATCGGCGCCGGGAGCTTGGGCACCAGCAGGTTTAAAAAGATCGCCATCTTCTCCCACGTGGGCACGGTGTAGTCAAGCAGCGCGGCGAGGAAGTTGTACGCCCTAAGGAAGGCCTTGGCCCGGCTTTTAAAGAGCACCTGTTCGTCCTCGTCGAGGTCCTCCCAGTAGCGCTTGACTATCTCTTCCAAGGTGGGCTCGATCTTTTCCCTTGGCTCGCCCTTCAGAAAGCGGCCCACCACCTCGTTGACTTCCTCGTCAGTAAAAAGCTGCGCGGCCCGGATCTCGCCCAAGAGGTCGTGGAGCCGGTTGGGGTCGGTCTCCCCAGCCAGGATGGTGCCCTGGTAGTAGGGCTCGAAGGCGGCGCGGATGGTCTCGACGTCGTTCACGAAATCGAGCACGAAGGTGTCGTGCTTTTTCGGGTGGGCGCGGTTCAGGCGCGAGAGCGTTTGCACCGCCTTGACGCCCGAGAGGGGCTTGTCCACGTACATCGTGTGCAAAAGGGGCTCGTCGAAGCCGGTCTGGTACTTGTCGGCGACGATCAAGAAGCGGTAGGGGTCCTCGCGCAGCTTCTTCGGGGTTTGGCTCTCGGGAAAGCCGTTGAGGCTCGCTTCGCTCACTTCTTGATCCAGGTACTTATGTTTGCCGGAGAAGGCGACGATGGCCCGGTACGGGCTTTGGATCTCCTTAAGGTAGTTTTGAAACGCGAAGAAGTAGGCGATCGCCTGGTTCACGCTCCCGGTGACCACCATGGCCCGCGCCTGGCCGCCGATTTTTTTGGCGGTGTGGCGGTGGAAGTGATCAATCATGATCTCGGCCTTGGCGCGGATCGCGTGCTCGTGCTGCTCGACGTAGCGCTTAAGTTTCTTGTGGGCCTTCTTGGCGTCGAAGAGCGGGTCTTCCTCAATGGTCTTGACCAGGTGGTAGTAGCTCTTGATGGGGGTGTAGTGGGCGAGCACGTCGAGGATGAAGCCCTCCTCGATCGCCTGGCGCATGCTGTAGAGGTGGAAGGGCCTATAGCGCACTTCGCCGCCCGTCGCCTCGCGCTCGCCGAACATTTCGAGCGTCTTGTTCTTGGGCGTCGCGGTGAAGGCGAAGAAGCTCGCGTTCTCCGGCAGCCGGCGGGCCTCGGCGAGCAGGTTCAAGAGGTCCTCTTCGTCGGCGTCCTCAGGGATTTCGATCCCTTTTAAGACGCGGGCCATGGCGCCCATCAGCCGCCCGCCCTGGCTGGAGTGGGCCTCGTCAATCACGATCGCAAAGCGCCGTTCGCCCAACTCCTCTTGAATGGCGTCGAGGATGAAGGGGAACTTCTGCATGGTGGTGATGACGATCTTCTTGCCCTGGTAAAGGAGCTCGGCGAGGTCCCGGGCGCGCTCGGCGTGCCCCACCACCTCGCGTACGGGGGCGAACTGCCGCACCGTCTGGCTGATCTGCCGGTCGAGCACGCGGCGATCGGTGACCACGATCACCGAGTCAAACACCGGCTCGCTGCCCCGCTTGAGCGGGATGAGCTGGTGCGCCAGCCAGGCGATGGAGTTGCTCTTGCCGCTGCCGGTGGAGTGCTGGATCAGGTAGCGCCGGCCCACGCCCCGCTTCTTTGCATCGGCGAGCAGCTTACGCACCGCGTCCAGCTGGTGGTAGCGAGGGAAGATCTGCTTTTCGGTTTTCTTGCCCTCGGCCTCTTCCCGCACGACCTGGGCGAAGTTCTCCAGGATGTCGGCGAGGCTTTCGGGGGCGAGCACCTCTTGCCAGAGGTAGGCGGTGGCGAAGCCCTCGGGGTTCGGCGGGTTGCCGGCCCCGCCCTTATAGCCCTTATTGAAGGGCAAGAACCAGGTCTTCTTGCCGGCGAGGCGGGTGGTCATGTAGGCGAGCTGGTCGTCTACCGCGAAGTGCACCAGCATGCGCTTAAAGCGAAAGAGCGGTTCGCGCGGATCGCGGTCTTCCTGGTATTGGCGGATGGCGTCCTTATAGCTCTGGCCGGTGGGCCGGTTTTTGAGCTCCATGGAGACGAGCGGCAGCCCGTTCAAAAAGAGCACCACGTCGAGGGCGTTTTCGTTTCTCAGCGAGTAGCGCAGCTGGCGGGTGACGCTGAAGACGTTTTGCGCGTGGAGGGCGGCGGCCCGGACGTTGCCCGGGGTGGGGGTGCCGTAGTAGAGGTCGAGGTGTACGGGCCCTTGGTCCACCCCCTTGCGCAGCACGTCGAGCACGCCGCGCCGGTCGAGCTCGGCGCTGATCCGGCCGAGCAGCTTTTTCAGGTTGAAGGGGTCGGCGAGGTTCAGCTTCTCCAGCTTGGCGGGCTGGGTGGCCTCGAGGAAGGCGAGGAGCTTTTTAGTGTCGAGGCCGTACTCGCGGTCGAAGTCCTCGGGCCGGCCCTTTTGGTAGCCGCGGGCGAGGAGGTCTTTTTCTACCGCCTCTTCCAGCGAGCGCTCGCGCATGTCGGTGGGGCTCATGCCGGGGCCTCCTCGGGTTGGTCTTCAGGCTCCGCGGCTTCGGCGACTTCGCCTTGCTCCCTGAGCGCGGCCTCCAGGGCCTCGAGCTTGGCCTCGAGCTCGGGCTCGGCCTCGGGGAGCTTTTTTGCCGCCTCGCGCACGTCGAGCTTGCCCGTGACGACGTCCGAGATTAGCGTCTCGCGCAGCTCCTCCCAAAGCGCAATGCTTTCTTTGGTCTTCTCGATGGCGGCGTCGATCTTCGCGGTCTCGCGGTCCAGGTACTCGGCGATGGCGCGTTGTTCGGGGAGGGGTGGG
>JALVVO010000270.1 GCA_027023345.1 Thermaceae bacterium | reverse complement strand
GCGGGAAGCCTCGAGGCCGCCGCCCTCTGGGCCCAGGCGGTGCTCGGGAAACCCCTCCGGCCCCTTAAAGCGAGGCCGGAGCTCGAGCCCCTCCTCCGCCTCGCCGCCCAAAACCCCATGGCGGCGGCGGCCGCCGCCAAGGAGGCGGGCGAGGATGAGCTCGCGGAGCGCTTTTCCACCTACGCCGCCGCCCTCGCCCACGGCAAGCTGGAGGCCCTCCCCGAGCCCCTCCGGGCGTTTTGGATCGGCTTCCACGACCCGAAAAAGCTCCCCGATACGGGGATGGGGCTCGTCTACAAGGCGTTCCTCGAACGGGGCCAGGGACCGGCGCTCGAAAGGCTTATCGAAAGCCCCCTCCTCCTCCACCGGACGGCGGCGGTGCTCCTGCTCCATAACGCCGACGACCCCCGCTGGAAGGCGCTCGCCCGGGAGCTGCCTGAGCTCGAGCCCCTCTACGCCTGGGGCTTTGAGATGAAGAGCTTCGCCGCCTTTGAGGAGGGGCGGGGCGAGGAGGCCAGGGACGCGCTGCTCGCCGCCCTCCGGCTCAACCCAGGCGAGGAGCTCTACTGGACCAACCTCGGCTGGGCCTATTACCTGACCGGCGACCGCGCCCGGGCCCGGCTCGCCTCGGAGTACGCGATCAAGCTCCAGGACAACGCCACCGCCCGCTACAACCTCGGCCTCTTCTTCGCCCTCTGGAAGGCCCACCTCAGGGCCCAGGCCGAGTACCAAAGGGCGGCGGCGCTGGATCGGTCCTGGGAGATCCGCATGGCCCTGGACGATCTCCAAAACGCCCGCGGTCCGTTCCCCGCCCGCGACTACTGGCGCGGGCTGCTCCTCACTTACGCCGGGGAGGCCGAGGCCGCCCGGGACGCCCTCCGCGGCTTCTTGAAAAACCACCCCGACCACGCCCTCGCCCCTATGGCCCGCCGCCTCCTCCGGCAAAACCAAGACGCCTGGCAGCGGCTCTCGCTGCTCTCGTTCTCGATCCGCGAGGAGGGCAAGCCGCTTGCGACCCTCGGGGTGGGCGAGCCGCTCTGGGTCCGCCTCGACTACCAGGGCGAGCCGGCGCTGCCCGGCCGGCCGCTTGTGCTCGAGCTCCGGGACGCGCAAGGCAACCCCGTCGCCCGCGCCGAGTTCTTTACCGAACACCCCCCCTACCCCCCGAACAGCGTCGGCTACCGGGGCTGGGCGGGGCCCCTCGAGCTCCCCAAGGCGCCCGGCCGCTACCGCCTGACGATCCGCTGGGATCAGGCCCGGACCGAGGCCGAGCTGACCTTGGGCCCGAGCAACCTGGCCCGCCGGCTCTACGCCCGGGGCCTCCTCCCGAGGAACCCGGACGGCCTCCCGGTAGTCCCCGAGGACGCCTTGCTCGCGCGAACCGGGGAGGAACGATTGACGCGCGCGCTGGCCGAGCTCGCGAGGCGCGCCGCCGATCGGGCGGCGGCCCTCGAGGTCTACACCAAGCCCTTGAAGGACGGGAAGAGCGTCGTCGAGCGGATGCGAAGCGCGGACCCCGCGCTGGTGCGGGCCTACCTCGAGGCCGCCCTCGAAGACCCCGACTGGCTCGAGCCCGACGCCGTCCAGGGCTTCGCCCGCTGGCTCTTGGAGCAGGGGATGCGCTAAAAAGCGCCGGGGCCCCGGGCAGGGGCCCCGCTTTGGTGCCGAGGGGCGGAATCGAACCGCCGACACCACGGTTTTCAGCCGTGTGCTCTACCGACTGAGCTACCTCGGCGCTGGCGGCCCCGACGGGACTTGAACCCGCGACCTCCCACGTGACAGGCGGGTGTGCTAACCAAGCTACACCACGGGGCCGCGTAAAACCCGCATAACGCGGGCAAAAACCATGCTACCCGGGGGCGTGGGGGCTGTCAAGCAAGGATCCTGGGGGCCAAGGGGGTAAGCTGTCTTCCCGACGGAGCTCCTCCATGCCCCGCGTTCTATTCCTCCTGGGAGGCGGGCACGGCGCGCTCGAAGCCGTGCAACCCGCCTTCCTGCGGGCGGCCGGCCCGGACCCGCGTCTCGTCCTGCTCCTGCAAGGGGACCCCCGGCGGGAGCGCTACCTTCCCCTCTACACCAACCCCTGGGTCCGCCGGGGAATCCGGCGCTACCGCGTGATCGTCCCCGACGCCGACGGAACCCTGGACCTCGAACGCGCGGCGCGGGCACTCCGAGAAGCCACCGGTATCTTCATCGGCGGTGGCCACACGGGCCTGTACCAAAAGCACTACGCCACCGAGCCCCTCGGCTCCCTGATCCGAACCCGCTACCGCCAAGGCGTACCCGTGGCCGGGCTTTCCGCGGGCGCCATCCTCGCCTCCAGCCTCGCCTGGCTCCTGCCCGAGGAGTCCCCGAGCGGAAGGGTCGAGGTCATCCCGGGGCTGGGCTTGATTCAAGGCATGATCGTGGCTCCCCACTAGAGCGAGTGGAACGCGCTCCCGGATCTGCCGGAGGCGATGCGGCGGTCCCGCGTTCCCCTGGGCCTCGGTATCGACGAGGAAGCCGTCGTGGTCTTCGAAAACGAGCAGGTCCAGGAGGTGTACGGGGGTTCGGCGTACCGCGTCGCCCTCACGGGCCCGGGTCGCGGGACGTACCGCCTCGAGCGATGGCCGTGGTGACCGGCGCGAAAAGAACCCCCGACCCAGGGTCGGGGGCGAGCGTGGAGCCGGCGGCCGGATTCGAACCGGCGACCTACCGCTTACGAGGCGAATATGGCGGGGGTCCCATGAGGGCCCAGAAGGCGTCTATAGCGGTCATGGCACTATGCTTTCGCTTCCCGTAGTGTCCTCAAGTTTCCAGAAAACACCCCTGGAGTTCACCCTGTAGGTGTCAATAAGGTGTCAAAGTCCAGAGCCGCCTTAGCCCTTAGCCATCGAACAACTTAGCGATTTCCCTGATGGCTTTTTTCATGTCCTTGTGCGGGGGCCGTTTCGCAAACTGCTTGTGGCTGTACGCCCAAACCAGAATCACCTCACGCCGCCCCTCGCAGATCAGGTAGACGAAGCGTGCGGCGCCCAAGGCTCCACGCACGCCAGGCAGATCGAAGCGCACCTTCCAAAGCTCGCAGCCCGCGGGCACGCCAAGGTGCTTCGCGGGCTCGGGCCTGCAGAGGGCCTCATGGCGGGGGTCGCTCTGCAGCAGATCGAAAATCACGCCCAGGCCATGCATCAAACGCTCGGGCGGGTCCGACTTCGGAAACGCGGAGCGAACGAGCTCCCTCAGCGACCGCTCGAACTTAGGCGTCTGTTTTACGGAGTAAACCTTCGAGCCACTCACGTCGCGCGGGCTCCGACCCGGGAACTTCTGGGAGTTGATCAGGTTGCAAGGCGTTGAGCTCGGCAAGACGGCGGTCCAACTCTTCCCCGTAGATCGGGTTTTCCCGCTCGATCGCATCAAGCACGGCATGAATGAGCCGGTGGGCGGCGAGGATGAGCTGGGCCACCTCCTCTTCGTCACCCCGGATCATGCGCAAGGCCATGCCCCACCGCCCAAGCGCGAGGGAAAGACGGGTACGCCAGTCACGTGGCGGATCCACGGCCAAGTAGGCAAACGCCGTGAGCGCCTGCTTTTGCTCTTCGGGCAGGGTGTCCCAGGCCTCTTCAACCTGCGCGGCCAGCCGGTGAAGACCAGCCAGGAGTTGTCCTTCTCTGGCCTCCTCTTCCAGGCCCACGAGGTGAGGCATGGCTTTCAAAAGTCCAAGGGCGCTCATGGTTCGCCTCCAGGGTAGCACTAACCGGCAGCTTCCGTTCGTAAGAGCTGGCTTAAGCCGATCGCCGCGCGCTTTTTGTCGTCTTCCCGCAACTGCTGGTAAACCTGCAGGGTTAGCTGCACATCGGCGTGGCCCAGGACCTCGGCGACCACCTTGGGCGGCAGCACCCGCAGGGCTTGGGTCGTGTAGGTGTGGCGCAGGCCGTGGAGGCTGATCCGGGGCACGCCCGCCTTCTCGATCAGCGTCAGGTAGTGACGCATTAGGTTGCGGTAGCGCGTGGGGGTACCGCGCTGGGTCGGGAAGATGAGCCCGTGGTCCACCCATCCCCTGGTGGCCGAGGCCTCCAGGCGTTGCTTCTCGCGGTGCTCGGCGAGAAGGGTCTGGAACTCGGGGGCAAGATAGAGGGTCCGGGCGCTGTTCGCGGTCTTCGGCGGGCCCAGCTCCCCGGTGCGCAGGTTCATGGTGTGCCGCACGTGCAGGCGCTCGCCTTCCCAGTCGTCCCAGCGAAGCGCGAGCCCCTCCCCTACCCGGAGGCCAAGACCCAGCATGAGGGCGAAGAGCGGGTAGTAGCGGCTTTCGCGTTTGGCGACTTGAAGAAAGTGCACTGCCTCCTCAGGACGCCAGGCCTGGGGCGGCCGCACCCGCTTCAGGCTCGGCGGGTCCACGGCTTCGGCAGGGTTCTTCTCGAGCAGACCCAGCTTCATGGCCTCCCGCAGGGCCCCTTTCAGGAAGTGGTAGACGTGCCGGCGGACGCTGGGAGAGAGACCCCGCTCGGCAAGGGCATCCATCGCCGCCTTAACCTGCACCGGCTGCAACGACCAAAGCCTCAGCCGGTGGATGGGCGCGAGGTAGCGGATGTAATCGGCGTAGTGTCGGGCGGTATTCGGCCGCACCTCCCGGGCGCGGGACTCGGCGAAGCGGTGAAGCCACTCCCCCACCGTGAGCCGGGCGGGGTCCTGGATCAAGGCGGAGCCCGCCTTCGGCAGGAGCCGGGCGAGCTTCTCGGCGACTTCGCGGCGCGTCTTGCCGTAGACCCAGCGCTTGATCTGCCGGCCGTCGGGCCCATAGCCCACGGTGACGAATGCCGCCCAGCGCCCGTCGGAGCGCTTGATGATGGAACCTTCGCCTTTACCGCGCCGACCCATTGAGCCCCCTTGTGGTACTCTTGACGCAGGAATGTTCAGGGTGAAGGTGCCAAAAGCCAAGAAGACGATTCGGCGTCGCGAACTGACGGACGCCGACGTGAAGCGCCTCATCAAGAAGCAGGTGAGGGAGAACGAAGAGGCGCTGAAGATCCTCGCGAAGTACTGATCGGCGGCCAGGCACCGCCTTTACCGCCGCTATAGGGGCAAGAAGTACCCGACGGTGGAAGCGGTGCTTGAGCTTCACGAAGATTTGATACGTTCGCCGACTACCGGTCTTGACAAACAGCCTTTGGGCATGTAGCCTGTAGATGACAGGCGCCCCAGGGATCAAGGGACTGCAGCCCCCCTGGGGGCTTGTACGTTTTATAGGCCTCACGTTCTCCCCCTCGGTCTGAAAGCTTCCAACAGCAAGAAGGGCCAATACTTGGCGATAAACTGCTTTCCTTGCCCCCAAAAGTCTTCGGTTGCTGCACTCCCATCTCGATACAACCAAGCTGCGAAGTCGCTCAGCAAGTTAGGCAAAAAGGAGCCCTCAGGCTCCAGCTGAAATTCAGCGACTTCGACGGAGGGGGCGATGTAAAGCTCATACCACTCCTTTAGGCGTGGCCGCTCTGGTTGAGTCGCATGCCCCAGGAAGGCGTAACCGTAAAAGTCCGCCAAGGCGAGCATCGTATGCCTCCGGGAGTCGCCATAGCGTGGAGCCTCGAGAATATTGGGAAGAATGCGCAACGTCCGGAAAGCCCTGTAAATGTCCAGCTCTTCAAAAAATTCGCTAATCCTTTTACCACCCTTCAGCTTTAGACCAAGCTTTTGCTGATCGACGATCAGGCTGGCGTAGGCTTTTTCTTTTTGAAGCTGCTCCTGTAGGTGCAGTAAAAGCTGGGGGAAGACGTAGACGTAAAGCGGAGCCTCCTTTAGCCTGCAAAGCTTGCCGCTCTCGCAACTATCCTTATTAGCTTGCGCCGCCAGCTCTTCGGCCAGTTTGAACTTGTTTACCTTAATCAGGAAAAGCTGAACTCCAGCGCTGTAGCCAACAGCCAGCAACTGCTCGAACCAGTCGAGCGCTCGCTCGACAGGGAAGTTTCTAAAGGGTTCCTTCCGTTGATATAGGTCCACCGCGTGAATGCGTTTTTGGGGGGCTTTGCCGATGGCTTTTAGCTCCTCGTTGATGCGGTGGACCAAGCCGTGAATAGCGCGTTCAAGCCTGGTCCATGACCCATCATCAGCTCGAACAAGGGCAGCAGCTAAGGCGAAGACTGGCTGCTGTTCGTCGCAAAGATTGGTCCCGGTGTTCCCGTAATCGTCTACGTAGACGTAGTAAAACCCCACCTCACCGCACCTCCTGGTAGCTCACCCTGCGGTAGACCTGGCCGACGTTGCGGGCAACGCGGTCGAGGGGGAGGCTCTCGCCCTCAGGGTTGTCGGAGACCAGCCAGTACTGGTCGCCGATCTTGCGCAGGCGCTTGACTGCACCTGGTAGCGTTGATGCGTAGCAAGGTAGCGGCACCCTACTTGCATTAGCAAGTACCGTGCTGCTACCATATAGATGGCTGGGAGTTCGTGGGTAGCCCTTCATAAGCTGCTCCAACCCATGCGGGGTCTCCTAGCCCTTTTTCTTTTCCTTTGAAAATCTCTCTCGTATGGCCGCGATGAAAAGTCCAATCTGCACCGAGGCACTAACGTTCTCAACGTCCACATCTACGTCACTGCCAAGTTGAGCGAGGTTCTTTTGAACAGCCTCGGATAGTATGACCGATCCTTGTTGATCCAGGAATACTGCGGGCGTCTCCTCTATCCTTTCACTAATCAGCTTTATGGTCTCTTTGTAGCGCTCTTCGATTTCGCCTTCCCTCCTTCTGCGTGAAAGGTGACGGCCGTATAAGTAGCCGAGCACGTCCGTTCCTTGCATTAGCACATGGTGCTTGCTGTCTACGGCCAAAGGGCGCTCAATTAAGCCAACAAGCTGACCGTTGGAGCGCATCACTTCGTAGGCTTCCAAGAGGTTTAGGAAGCCAAACTCCTCCTGTTCATCAATAAGAACGATTCCTTTGGTTCCGGTCGCATTGAAATGATGCTCCAAGCGGGAAACCAAATGCGAAAAAGCCAACACGTTGGGGGATAACAAAGCACGCAAGTCTGTCTCTGGCAACTTATTGACGAGTGAATAAAGGCGAATTGTCTCTGCAAGCCATTCCTTAACGATGTAAACAGAAAAGAACTTGGCTCCACTACCTACATAAATCTGGGCCACCAAGTTGGCAATCCGTGCACGTAGTTCCAAGGAAATACCTGACAACAGCGAATTGCGCGGTGAGAAGAAGTCTGCGCCGTGCAACTCAAAACTGTCTCTCGCCGCAGGAGGCAACTCGTCCTTAATCACCTTCAGCAACTGAAGCATTTTTGCCTCGACGCTCCTCCACCGGTCACTTGGAATCACCGCTGCGAAATATTGAAAGATCGGCTGACCTGGGTCCGCCAAATTGCTTCCGGTGTTTCCATACTCGTCTACATAAACTAAATAGAACCCCCTCCAACTAGACACCGCTACCCCTCCTTCACCCGCTTCACCACCACGCCCACGATGCGCGAGCCGGGGGGCGCCAGGAAGGGCGGGTGGGCCGGGTTGTCGTTTCCCAGGTAGAGCAGGCCGTCCTCGGTCTCGCCGAGGAAGCGCTTGATCACCACGCCGTCGTCGGCGAGCCAGACCGCCACCGCCTTGCCTTTGGCGGCAAGGCCGGGGTCCTGGTAGACCACGGCGAGATCGCCGTTTTCGAGGTAGGGGCTCATCGAATCCCCGACGATCCGCACCACGAAGAGCTTGTCTTTGGGATACCTAAGCTCCGGGAGCGCCAGGGTGATGGTCTCCGCTTCGTCCTGGTACCAGGGCGGCCCGGCGCCGGCCTGAATCAGCGGCAGGGTGTAGACCTCGACCGGCATGCCGAGGTCCTCGGCCTTGGGCTCCCGCGTCACCCCCGGCAGCTCCAGCCCCGTGGCCTCGGCGAACTCCTCGGGGGTCCATTCGAGGGCGCGGAGGAGGCGATAAAAGCGGTCAACACTTATAACTGCCGGATTTTGAACACCCCGCTCGATTTGAGAAACGAGGCTTTGTGACACGTCTGCTCGGAGCGCCAGTTCTTCCTGGCTCAGGCCTAGGTCTTCGCGTCTTGCTTTAATCGCAAGAGCCCATCTAGGCTTCGATAGCCCTGCTTTGGCCGCCATAGCTGCTAGTAGCCTACTTGTGGTATGTAGTCCCCTCCCAGTAGCCCACTATTGACACAGCCCCAGCAGCCTAGTAGGCTACTACTAGCCATGACGCTGAAGGAGCTCAGAAAACGCGCAGGGCTGTCCCAGGAGCGCTTGGCCGTTCTTTCAGGGCTTAGCGTCGAGACCATCCGGGCGGTCGAGCAAGGGCGCTGGGGACTCAAACTGGAAACCGCGGCGAAGCTTGCTGAGGCGCTTTCAAAGCATTTACCTGAGACTCCCAGTCAAATACTGGGGTTGCTCGCAGGCGTAGGCGTGGAAGAGGAGGCCACCCAATGACCCGGCGCATCCCCGCCTCCGAGCTCGACCGGATCCTCCGGGAGGGGCTGAGGGGAAGGGAGGGCAGAGCGTGAGTCTTGAAAAAGAACTCGTCCGGCTGGCGGTGTTCTCAGGCCTGATCGCCCGATCCGAAGAGCTCGACGAGGACACCTACGCCTATCTGTGGAAGAAAGCCGACAACATCGCGAAGCGAATCCGGGCCTTTGAAGAGCGGAATCGCGCCCTGGCTCGTGCGGTGAGGGGCCAGGCTGCGACGCGAAAGGAGGAGGAGCCTTGAGCTTATCAGGGAGCGTCTATGGCCTTGTCGTGAATCGCCCAAGTGAGATCAAGGAAAACGTCTTGGTCGAGATCGTATTTGGCGATCAACCTAAGCGCAGCTTTCTCGGCTTCGCGGTAAAGCTTTTCCCACAGCTCGTCCGGAATGCCAAGTTCCTCATCATTCGAGGTGTTCTCGAAAACTTCATAGCGCTTGTACAGGTCTTCGCCTATGCGCTTAATGGCCTCCAAAACCTGCTCGCGAACATCCTCTGGAAAAAGCTCCGGATTCAACCAGTAGGGCATGGCCCCATTTTAATTGCAGTCTCTAACGCCTTCTTCCTTGGGCGCATACCCGCCTCCGAGCTCGACCGGATCCTCCGGGAAGGGCTGAGGGCCGAGCCGCGGGATAGGAGGCGCGTGTGAGCAGGCCGCTGATCAACACCGACAAGTTGCGCCGTGCCCGGGCCGCGTTAGGCCTGAGCCAGGCGGCGCTTGCTCGGCGGGTGGGCGTGTCCCAGGGACTCATCTGGGCCATCGAGAACGGGCGGAAAACGCCGAGCCTCGACGTGTTCGTTAGGCTCTGCGCCGCGCTTTCTCTTCCACTCGAAGCGCTGGTGAAGGCGGAAGGGTCGGAGGCCCCCGACGAACTCGAAGCGGGGCTGAGGGGAAAGGAGGGGTGAAGGTGCCAAATTGCAGGGATCTCAAGAACGTCTTCTTGAGCGGGATGCTTTCCATGCGCCTCAACGACCTGAGGTTGAGGTTAACGAAAAGGAGTGGCCCCGCGTACGTGCGGGCCGAAATTGAGCGCGCTGGGAAAGGGTTGCTGCCCCCCGTGAAGTTCGCCAACGGCCCGACGTTCTCGCCGAGCGAGCAGTTCGATGGGTACTTCTCTTGGGTATCCGAGCAGCTTAAAGCCGCCGTTGAGGAAGCCTTTCAGGCGGCTGCCTCGTTGGAGACGGCGGATCCGACCAAGGCGGACGAGGGCTTTGAGATTGCGGATTGCGTGCTTGTCAGCGTGCCAGGCATCAGGATCCAGGTGGAGTTCGGACTGAGCAAATCCGGCCCCCTGACTGAAGCGGAAAGCAAAGTCTTTGGCGATCTCATCAACGCCTTTCAGCGGGCGCTTGAAGCACGGCTCAGCTACGAGGCGTCGCGCCCGAGAGCGATAGACACGGACTTAGAAAAGCCCAAGCGAAAGCGGGGGTGGTTCCGGTGGTAGCCGCTGCCCAAGGGCGCTTACTTGGCCGGCCTCACCGGTTTGCACTCCGAGGCCAGCACCCGGATCTTGAACGGCTCGTCTTCAACACGCCTCAGGAGAGTCCTGCACGTCAGGCGTCCACGCGGATGCGCCACGTACGCGAGATCAAGTTCGAGCGCGACGCGGAAGTGCTTGGCAAGAAGCTCGGTGACCTTGAGAGCCTTGGAAGGCCAGAAGGTGGTCGCGCTTTTGGTGGGCGCGAGCAAGAACGTTTCGTCGCCTGCCTGGGCGAACTCAAGCATCGCGAGGCGCCGCCACCGACTGAAGAACCGGGGCCGCACGGAAACCCAGACCGCCGCAATACGAACGGGCGCCTCCGAGTAGTTCTCGAAGGTAACCGACCAAACACCTCCATGGGGGATCACTTCGACGAGGATCTTTGGCCGGCGTCTACGCGCCTCCTGCTCGTAGGCCCACCGCAACGAAAGAAAGGTCAGCCCGGCCAGCACGAGAGTACCCAGGCCAGCGAGTCCCTGACCGTAGCGGTTCAAGAAGTCGAGCAGCGCGGAGAATCCCTTGGCGACGGCCTCCATGGGCAAATCCTAGTCCGGCAAAAGGCAGCGTGCCCGCGATTTCTCGCTTTTGAGCTCGACCGGATCCTCCGGGAGGGGCTGAGGGGAAGGGAGGGGTGAAGGTGCTTTTCTCAGAGCTTTTGCAAGAGGATGACCGGCTTCTGAGCGAACTCATCCGGCTCGCGGCCTTCGCCGGGCTGGTCGCCCGCGTCCCCTACGACCAGGACCACGAACCCGACTTCGGCGAGCTTTGGGAACAAGCTGCCGAGGCCGTCCAGGAGATCCGCGAGCGCAAGCGAGAGGCGCGGAGTAAGGCCCTCGACAAGATTGCCGAGTTCTTGAAGCGGGTGGAGAAGACCCTCGAATACCGGTCTGCTTCGCAAAAGGGGCTGAAGCAGTGCGAGGGGTGAGGGAATGCGAGGGCAAATCAGCCAAGTCCTTGAAGACCGCGTCCGCAAGTACCTGGAGCTTATCGCCTGGCTTGCTAAGCGGTTGCGCCGGGAGGGGCTGAGGGGAAGGGAGGGGTGAAATGTTCGAAACCGAAGGCGAAGCCATCCTGGGAAGGCAGATCTCAGCCGCAAAGCCCTTAACCGTCAACGTCGCCGTGCGGCTCCTGGATAAGCCCGCCTCAAAACCGGACTGCCGGCGGCTGACGATCGAAGGCCGAACGCTTGATTACGACCGCGACTGGACGTCCTACTTCGCGCTGATCGCGAGAGAGCTCGACAGCATCCTCGGTGCCACGCACGGCGACTTCAAGCAAAGGGTTCCAGACCTGGAGGGCAAGGCGGGCCCTCGCCGCTACGAGACCAGGGAGTTTTTCCTGGAACGAGAGCGCGCATTCAATCTTCACTGGTCGGTTTGCTATATCCGCGTCTCCCTCAAAACGGAAGATCGTCTTCCGAATCCCGATGAGATTCGGCTTCTGGACGATCTGTTCTTCCATCTGGGAAAGGAGATTGAAAGCCTACAGCGCCGTATTGCTTGCGCTCAATCTTGGAAAGCAGATCGTCCAGTGACTCGAGGTGATGCCTGATGCGCCTGCTCGCTGATCGCTCGCCGCGGTACGTGCTTTCCGCTACGGCATTAATGGCCTCCGCGATCTCGGCCAGCAGCTCAAGTTTCGCGAGCTCAATAGCCAGCCGCAATTTCTCGCCCGGGGTCAACTTTTCGCCGCCCATGCGCAGATTCTACCGGCGGGAAGCCTGGCGACGCGCTGCTTTTACCGCCTCCGAGCTCGACCGGATCCTCCGGGAGGGGCTGAGGGCCGAGCCGCGGGATAGGGGGCGCGCGTGAGCAGGCCGCTGGTCAACTGCAAGGGCTTCCGGCTGAGCCCGGCGACCGAAAGGAGGCTCCGGGAACTCGCTGACTGGCTTCGTGAGGAAAGCGAACGAGCGCGGGAGTGCCTGCGGTACCTGCCTAAGGTTACTTTTCCCCGGCTTCGGAGTTCGGAGGTGAAGCGCGATGCATGAGGCCGTTCAAGGTTGCGCAGTTTCCACAACCCAAGCGCCCCTGATTTGGTACGCCTTTCTTCTGGCCTTCATGGCCTGGATGTGTGGCAGCGTAGCCCGCGATTCCGCAGGCGGAAAGCTGCCTCATGACCGCTACGCCGTTTACTCCTGCGGGACGCTGGCTGCGATCATGCTGGCGTTCGCTCTCATCGCGCTAGGAACCTTCATCGCGCAACTCCTTAACTTCGGGGAGCCGCACGGGGAAAGCAACCGCGGCGCGTTCAACGTCCGCCCAGCCTACGAGGCGTCCATCGCCAATGCCCCTCAAGCGAACGGGCAAGTAGACGACGGCAACGCCTCCAGGCGCGGGGGGATAAAGCACGGCAAGGGTTACCAAGAAATACTTTTCCCCTCGCAGAGACCTAGGAGGAGGGAGAAAGTCAAAAATCTTATCTTTTTGAACCGGAACGAGCCAGGCGTGCTCACCGGTCCCAAGCACAGGCAAGTGCTTTCTTGCAGCACCGGGAATCACGTTGAGTGCAGTGACGCGCCCCTTCTCCTCTTCCCCAAGTCGTTTCACGAAAGGCTGCCCCGGACTCCACTCGTAGATGAAGGCCGAAGCGATCAACACCGGATGCGCGCTCATGTTGACAAGGAAAAAGCCAAGCGGCGTATCATCTCCGGCTCTACTTTCAATCGGTGGGGAAGAGTCAATCAAAAGGCCATAAGGCGCGACGTGAAGATTTGGCCGCTTGGCAAGCTCTCGCTCTTCCCATGCCGCGTCTGCTTGCCTGCGAACAAAGCCCATTTGCTTGTACGCGAGGAGAGCGAGGCAAAGCGTCCCCGCGGCAACCAGCCCGTTGGTGACGGCCGTCCAGTTCCACCTTATTGGATGAAGAACCAGGTCAAGCACATAAGCCGCATCCATTTCCAAAGCTTAAGGTCCCTTGGACCACGCGCCGGGTTCACGGCGGGGAGGGCGCGCCATGCCTGAGAAGCTCGCCTACTCCCTTAGAGAAGCTGCCGAGCTCCTGGGCGTGAGCAAGAGCACGCTTCATCGCGCCATCCGGGCGGGGGTAGTGCCGCACGTCCGCATCGGTCGGCGGATCGTGATCCCCGCCAAGGCGCTCGAGGACTGGCTCTCGGCCTGCGCCACCGAGACCTGGCGCTCGTTCGACGACCCCAAGGCCAAGGACGGCCCTATAGCGGGCCGCTTTTTGCACCAGGCAGAAGCCTGAGGGGAGGAAAAGGCATGTGGGTGATTCGGTACGACGGGGAAAAGGCGATCAACCTGGAGAAGATTCGCGCGTTGAGACTGGAACCTAGAAACGGCGAGATGCTGCTCCTCGCCGACTACGACTGCGACGGCGAGACCGAGCTCTTAGCTCACGGCGACCCCAACGCGATGTACCGGCTTATCGAGGCCCTGGTCTACAACCACAAGACCGCCCAAAGCGGCGTCTTCGACATCGGCAAGTGGGCCGTCAACCAGAACCGGGTCGAGGCGCTGGGGAAGACCCCCGTGGACTTCGAGGAGGCCAGCCCATGACCGCCGCCGCCACCGCCGTGGTCGCCGACCCTAGGCCCGGAGCGCCGGCCTACGTGGCCAGCGTCTACGCCGACGGGCGGGTCCTCGACCTGAGGCGCTTCGAGCACCGCGAGGCGGCCCAGCGCTGGGTCCGGCGCCGGGTCGCCGAGCTCTTCCCGGAGCTCTTCACCCTCCGCGAGCGATTGGAGCGGCTCGGCTACAGGGTGCGGGTCGAGCCCGCCCCCCGCGACGGCGAAGCGGGCTGGTACGCCTTCGCCGAGGTCGAGGGCCGGGTCGTCGGCACCGGCTTCGGCGACACCGAGGAGGACGCCCTTTTGGACCTGGCCGGTGAGCTCGGGCTGGAGGTGCGCCCGTGACCGGCTGGGACTGGCTCGCGGTCGTCGCCGCGGCGGTCGCGATCCCCCTCGCCGTGGTCTACGCCGTGCAGGGGTCGCTCGCCGAGGCGTACCAAAAGGGTTATCGGAAGGGCCACGCCGAGGGGTTTGAAGAAGGCGTTTTCGAAGCGGCCCGTACAGTACGTACACACAGTACGCAAAGGACCGCCAAGGCCGAGCGGCAGGGCGAAGACCCGGGGCGCAAAGGAACGAAAAAGCGCCCCAGATAGGCCCCGTGCGTACTGTACGTACACACAGTACGCAGCCGGTTTTTACGTACATCACGCTTTACTTTCGCCCGATGAAGTTGCAGAACGATAGAAGATGAAGCGCTTAATCGAGGTCGCCGAGCCCAACCCCCCGGTTAACCTCGCCGAATTCTCGGTGCGCCCCGCCGGGCCGGGTGAGTCCGGCTTGGTCCGCGCCACCATCGCCCGTTACCACTCGCTCCTGCCCAAACCTCCTGCCGTTTGGCGGGTGGCGTTTTTGGTTACGGATCGAGCAGGCAACGTCTGGGGGGCAGCCACGTGGAACCATCCCACGGCTCGTCTTGAGGATCAGGTTCACACACTGGAACTTACCCGCTACGCCTTAGCGTCGGGCCTACCGAGGAACTTGGCGACCTGGGCGCTAGCCAGAATGCGGGCCTGGATTCGCCGGAACATGCCTGAGATACGGCGGCTGATCAGCTACCACGACGAAACCGCCCACGCGGGAACCATCTACGCCGCAGACAACTGGCGACGGGTGTATCGCGGGCGAGTCGAGAAGAGTCCCTGGGCTAACCGACCTGGAAGGACGGTCCTTCCTCGACCGGTGAAGAGCAAGTGGGAGAGGCGGCCATGAAACCCCTCCGCATCACCCGCCGGATCTCTGAGCTACCCACTGAGGAAGCCCAGGCATTGGCCAATGCGCTCTACGGCCTCCGCCGGCTGGTGCTCGAACAGGCCCGGCGGGGCATCTGGAACGAGTGGCACGCCTTGCCGATCACCGGCTCCAACCAGCACATCGAGCTCCGCGCCATGCCGGGCCCCTTCGGTTACCGGACGGAGGTCCTGCTCTACGGCCGGAAGCCCTGGCCGGAGAAGCGCGACGGCGTCGCGCTCGCCGGGCTCCTCGGTCTCGAGCACTACGTGGTGGACAACCTGCGCATTGCGCTGCTGATCAAGGAGGCGTCCTATGCCGGAGTCAAGCCCTCCGAGCTGGCTGCTGCGACTGCTTGACGAGCTCGGCTACCGGGTGCCGCCCCACGCGCGGCCCATTGACGCCTACGTGGACCGCTACGGCGACTCCCGGTACGTCTTCGAAGTGGACTACGGGAGCGGTCCCCGCCGCGTCGAGCTCTTGGAGGAGGACCTTCGAACCCTTCTTCCCGCCAAGGAGACCGGGCCCCGGCCCGACCCCATGACGGACCCCGAGCTCGCCCGGCTGACGCCGACCCGGGGCGAGTTCGGCGAGGTCTGGGGGAAGAGCCTCCACCCGGCCCTCGTTCGCGCCGCCCGGCGGGCCGAGCTCCGCCGGGCGGCTTCTTGGTACCGGAAGGAGGAGGCGCCGGACTGGCTATTTCAAATCCCAGTAGGGAACGGTGTTGGCAAGAGCGTAGCACGGTCTGCGGATTCGCGCCCCGGGTCTTTCTCGGGTGGGGCGGGGCCGGGCTTGTCAAATGGTGCAAATCACGCCGCTACTGCGGGGGAGGCATTTCTTCAATCTCCTAAAGCATGGCTCACCGCCACCCTGGAGCACCGGCCCGGGACTTTACACGTGAAAATCTCCGGGCGCTTCACCCCCCTCGGGGGTCAGGCCAAGCGCGGCGAGATCCGCCGGATCACGCCCGGCTCCATGCGACGGCTCGCGTCCCTCACCCGCGAGCTCGAATCCCAGGGCATGGTGCCGGAGTTCATGATCACCACGACCTATCCCGCCGACTGGCGCGGGGCCCTGGGCGCGGACAAAAACTTCTTCCAGCGCTACGAGGCCGCCAAGAGGCGGCTCGAAAAGATGACCCGGCTTTGGAGCGCGGTCAAGCGCCAGTTCAGGAAGACCGGGCGCATGCCCCGAAACCACCGACTGATCGAGGAGGCCTACTACGAAGCCCTGGAACAGGTCGCCGAGCTTTCTCGGGAGTACCTTCGCCGGGCGCCCGACGGAACGCTGGTCAAGCGCCACCTGGAAGCCTTCCTCAAGCGCTTCGACCGGCGCTTCGGCCAAAAAGTCCTGGCCCGGGTGCCCGACCGCGAGACGGCCGAGGCCCTGGCCGAGCACTACCAGGAGGAGGGTACGTATCCGATGGTCAAGGTCCTTAGCAGCAAGAAAGGGGGTTACGAAGTGGTCGCCGTGCTCTACCGCGTGCTCTGGTGGATGGAGTTCCAGCGCCGAGGCGCCCCGCACCTGCACTTCATGTTCTTCGACGTGGCCGAGATCGACATGGACGAGGTGCGCCGCTGGGCCGGCCAAGCCTGGGCGGGGGTGGTCTGGGGGTTGCGCTCCCTGGCCCGATACCTCTCCGCCGAGGTGGGGCAGGCCTACGACACGCTGAGGGCGCTTTGGGGCAAGGAGGCGGGCGAGGCCTTCTTCGCCGAGTGGCTCGCCGCCCGCGGCCTGGACTTCGAGGTCTGGAAGCACCTCCGCGCGGGAACCCGCGTCGAGCGCATGAGAAAGGAGCACTGGGGCTACGTCAACAAGGAGGTCGTCGGCGGCGCCGCCAAGGCCTACCAGCGACGGGTCCCAAAGCTCTACCGAAACGTGGGCCGCTGGTGGGGTTACCGCAACTACCGCAGGCAGAAGCCGAAGCGCGTCGAGATCCCCATGAGCGACCCCCGCGCCGCCGGGATCTTGCTCGACGCCCTAAAGCACGCCGCCGCTCTGATCCCCAAGCCCGCCTTCAAGTTCCGGCAGAAGCTTGAGCGAAGCGTGGAGGCCATCAAAAACAGCGAGCCCTACGCCTACCTGACCCTCTGGGGCGAGGCCGGCAGCCTGGCCCTCAAGAAGGTCGAGGCCGCGCTCGCCGCGTAAGGAGGGGTGATCATGCCGAGGAAGAAGAAGAGCCGCCGGCCCCGCTGGTACCGCCGCGGCGAGGTGATCTACCAGAAGCTCGTGCGGCAAAACGACCCCATCACCATCGGCGACCTCTCGCAGGCGGAGCGGCTGGAGCTCATCTTCGGCCAGCGGCAGGGGATCAAAGAGCTCCTGAACTACGCGCAGGGCGACCTGCTCAACCTGGTCGGGGTGGACCTCAAGACTCTCGAGATGGTCCCCGGGGTCGGGCCGGCCCTCGCCGCCAAGGTGGCCGCTTTCATGTACGAAATCGGGCTTCTTTGCCCGCGCCTAAGCGCCCTTCAGGACGGGGAAAAGTAGGGCCGTGCGTACAGTACTTACGTACAGTACGCTAGACTTCACCCTTCCCAAGGGGAAAGCATAAGGCGATGGTGCCGATCGGCTGGCTGGCTGAACTCCTCCGGCGGGCTTACGAGCCCGCGGTCCCGGAGGAGGTGGGCACCATCCAGCCGGGCACCGTCTACCGGGTGCAGTTGACCCTTCCCAAGGGCGATGGGTGGCCCCGGGGCTGGGAGCGCTCGGTCGCCTACTGGCTTCGCCAGAAGGGGAGCGCGGTAGAGCGGGTCAAGGTTCACTACGGTCCCAAGGCCCTCCGCGACTTCTTCGACCCGAAGAGCAGGCAAGAGGTCACCTGGTGGGTCGTGGACCTCTCCTTCGACGCGCCCTTCCTCGCCTACTGGTTGCAGGACGCGCTTACTGCCGCGCTGGACACTTGGGTCGAGCTCCGAAGCGTGAGCGAGTCCTCCGGGGTCACGTTCCCCGAGGTCTTCGGTCCCGAGAAGCTTCTCGGCGTGCTCAAGGCAGGGCTCGCCGCGATCTTCTTGCTCCAGCTCGCCCAGCTCGGGTTGGGCTTCGCGAGCACTTTGAAGCGAAAGGAGGCATGAGATGGCGAAGAAGAAAAAGCGCCTGCCGCCCCGCGACCGCTACGGACGCTTCACCAAGCGCCGGAAGCGCCGGAGGTGAGCGTGGCCAAGGTCGAGATCCCTGGCATCCCGGGACGGCCAAGGCCCGAGGACCTGTCCCCGCCGCCCGCGGTGGCTCAACCCGAGCCCGAGCCACGGGCAACGGAAGAGGAGCCGGTGGGCACCCCTTTGGAAGACGACCTCGA
The DNA here is from genome assembly GCA_027023345.1 of Thermaceae bacterium. Lineage (GTDB taxonomy): Bacteria > Deinococcota > Deinococci > Deinococcales > Marinithermaceae > WFXV01. The sequence continues at coordinate 5,178 of JALVVO010000270.1, read as the reverse complement.
CCCCATACTCGCCCAGGCGGTGGCTTCGCAGCCCGAGCTGCCTCCGGCGCCCCCGCCGGACGAAGCCAAACCCGCGTCGGCCCCGGCCGCCCGTACCGCGGCCGGCTCACCCTCCTTTCCTGCCCCCCGCAGGCGGGCCCTGGGCGGCTTCCTGGCCGCCGGGGCCCTCGCCCTGGCGGGGATCGCAGCCACCGCCGTGCTTGGAGGTAAGCGAAATGGAAGTGCAACCGGAGTCCACGCCAGTCCCAGACCCGAAGCGACCGGAGCAAGCGGCGGAGTCCTCGGAGCTGCCGCCCTCGACGGAAGCGAGGCCGAGCTCGCCAGACTCTTCGGACTCGACCCCGGCGGCTGAGCCCGAGTTCACTCCGCTCGGCGAGGCGCCGGCATTCGACCCGCTCCCGGAGGGCGAGTCCGAGCCCGAGGTGATCCCCTTCACCGGCGAGGAGATCGCCACCGGCGTGGCCTGGGCGGTGACGGCCGGGCTCCGCCTGGAGGACAAGGAGCAGATCGAGGCCTTTCAGCGGGCCTTCATCGCGGCCGTGCCGTTCATGCCCACCCCGGCGGTGCTGGACGCCCTGCAAGTCGGCGAGGCGCTCGCCGCCTACGGGATCCACAAGGGCATGGTCGGGGGGACGGATGCGCTTGCGGCGCTTCCCCCTTGGCTCCGGCTCATCATCGGCGCCGGCTACCTCGCCTTCGCGGTCTACGCCGGCGTCCGGGCGGCGAAGGAGGTGAAGGGTGCCGAGGAAGCGAAAGCAGGCCAGCCTCCTGCTCCTGGCCCTGACGCTCCCGGGGCTGGCCTGGGCGAGGAGGTACTTCGTGGACCTTTCCAAACTGCCGGCACGCTGTGAGCCTTATCGGGAGGCCTTCGCCGCCGCCCTCCGGGCCTATCCGGTCGAGCCCGAGCTCCTCATGGCCCTGGTGATCCAGGAGTCGGGCTGCAATCCCAAAGCCCGCAGGCACGAGCCCGGGTACCAGGCCCGATACGTCACCGGCAACCCCCGCTGGGACAAGGCCCGGGCCCGGGGCTGGACCGACGAGGCCCTGGCCACGAGCTGGGGGCTCACCCAGGTCCTGGGTACGACGGCCTGGGCACTCGGCTGGCACTACCCGCCCGACGCCGAGGGCGGGATCACCGACCCGGCGGCGAACCTGCGGCTCGGGGCGAAGTACCTAAAGCAGCAGCTCGCCCGCTACCGGAACGTCTACGAGGCCCTGCTCGCCTACAACGGCGGGCATGGGGCGGTGCTCGCTTACCGTGCCGGAAACTGCTACAACTGCCGCTACGCCGATAACGTCCTGGCCCTTCGCGATCGGATCAAGAGGGGGGAGCCCGTATAATGGGGGCGGTGAAGCAGATCGAAGTGCCCGACGACCTCTTCGAGGAGCTTGAGCGCTTTCGCCGTAGCCTGCGCACTTCGCGCGTCGAAGCGCTTCGGCTCTTGTTGGGTAAGGAGCGCGCTTGGCGGCGCTTCCTGGCGTTGAGCGAGCGCCAGGCGCAAAGGGTAAAAGGCCTTAGCGACGACGAGGCGATGCGGCTGGCCGTCGAAGAGGTTCGCAGGGTGCGTTCGCTTCACCGCTCCCGAAAACGGGCAAAGTAGTTGCGGGTTGTCTTAGATACGAACGTTTACATCGCCGCGCTGTTCACCCCTTACGGAGTGCCGTGGCGTGTACTTGAGCTTTGGTACGAGGGTAAGTACGAACTCGTAATCTCCCGGCCGGTCTTTGCCGAGCTGCAGGAGGTCCTTGGTAGGAAAAAGTTCGCCAAGCGAATTGACCCACTTCTGAGAGACGCGTTGCTCAAGGACCTTAAACGTTTTGCGACCTGGGCGCGATTAAAAGCCCCCGCCAACGTAAACGTGCGCGATCCCAAGGACCTTATGATCTTAGGAACCGCGCTCGGTGGAAAGGCCCGTTTCGTCGTGACCGGAGACGAAGACCTGCTCGTATTGCGAAGCCTTCATAGGGTCCGCATCCTTACTCCCAAGGAAGCCCTGGAGGTGATCCGTGGCCGGTAGGCAGACCTTCCGCATCCTGATCGTCGGCAAGACCGGCTCGGGCAAGAGCACCCTGGCCAAGGAGATCGTGCGCCGCATGGAAGGGCGTTACCGAAAGCTCGTGATCGTGAACCGCAAGCGGGAGTTCGCCGAGTTCGTCGAGAAGGGCTTCACCGTCGGCGAGGCCGGCGACCCCGAGCCCGTCCTGGACCGCTACGACCGCGTGCACTTCCACGTCACCGGCTACGACCCTCGGCCTTTCCTGGACGCCCTCGGCCAGGCGATCATGCGCCGGCGGGACGTCCTCCTGGTAGTGGACGAGGCCCACCAGTTCTTCGAGCGGGGCCGGGTGCCGAAGGGCCTTTTCGAGGTCCTTACCGGCGGCCGCGAGGCCGGGCACAACACGATCTTCGTCACCCAGATGCTGAAAGGCGCGGTCGGCGGCATCGACCCCGGCGTCCGCCGCCAGGCCACCCACCTGGTGGCCTTCCGCCTCACCGAGCCCGGCGAGGTCCAGGCCCTCACCGAGCAGTTCCCCGAGCTCGGCGAGCGGGTGAAGAAGCTCGCCCGCCCCGACGACGGCTTCCCGCCGGAGTACGGGGTCAAGAACCTCGACTACGAGCGGGCGGGGGTGATCCTCCGGGACCCCACCGACCCCCGGCGCCGGCGGTGGGTGGAACTGGGGAGCTAACCGTGCGAATTCGCTACACCAAACACGCACAGAAGCGCATGAGGGAACGAGGGATCGCGCGACCGCTAGTTCGCATGGCCATTGAAGAGCCCGATCGTAGCTACATCGACAGGGAACTGAACGTTGCCGAGCGGAAACTGGAGAGCGGGAACATTTTGAGGGTTTACTTCAGACGAGAAGGCGAAGACATCGTAGTGATCACCGTCTATCGCACCCGGACATGGGGACGCGGAAGGAGGTAGAATTTAAGCCGTGAAGATCGAGTTGGACCGTGAAGCCGACGCTCTCTACATCAGGTTAGGGCGCGGCAAGGTCGCTTACTCGGAGGAAATCAAGCCGGGTGTTGTGGTGGACTACTCCCGGACAGGCAAACCACTCGGGGTAGAGGTCCTAGGAGCCAGCAGGCTTCTGGCCAAGGGCGTTTCGATCCCCGACCAAATCCTCGCGGAAATCTACGCGGAAAAGGCCGTTTAAGCGGTACCTATAGGCGCCTGAGAGGCCCCGTCCCGGACGGGGTTTCTTTGGCTTTACGTACAGTACTTACACACTGTACGTATCGGTAGTTTTACGTACTGTACGCTTTACAAACCGCCTCCTCTGGGCTAACCCTGGAACCATGAGGAGGTACACGTGGCAAGTAAAGCGGTAGTGCTGCCGGTGCCGGACGTAGGTTCGGCCCAAAAGGCGGTGTCAAAAGCCTTAACCGAGTTCGCCCAGGTGGAGACCGCCGCCTTGGTGGGCGGCGTGCTCTCCGTGCCCCTCGCCGAGAAAGCGGCGTACACCAGCTTCCGCACGGTCTTCGGTGACTCGGGTCAGGGGCTCACCGACAACGAGCGCGTAGCGCGCCAACTCTTCCGTTTCGGGCTCGCGCTCTTGGGCGGTTACCTCGCAGCCACCGGCAAAAGGGAGATCAAGGCTTTCGGCACCGGGCTCATGGCTGAGGCCGCCGTGAGCCTGCTCAAAGGGTTCGGCCTCGCGATCGTCTGAGGCGTCTGAGGAGGAAGGAAAATGGTCAAGGAACAGGTTCCCGGTATCCGCAAGGAGCTCATCACCAAAGCCAGCCCGACTTTCCAAGTGCTCGGGCCCGGCGTGGCCAACCGCAAGGTGGTCGTCGCCAAGTACACCGTCCCGGCGAACACCGCGGTCATGCTTCAGAACGGTGCCCAGCTGGTCATGAAGCTGGCCGACGGCTCGGGCAACGAGATCAGCCGCGACTCCTACGTCTACCTCTACAAAAAGCAGTCCGGCTTCGACGGCGAGCAGTTCATCGCCAAGATCCCGTACTCGGCATTCTTCGACTTGGCCGTCGGGGAGCAACGGAACGAGCGCTACAAGGACGTCACCCGCGTGGCCTTCGCCGTGCCCAAGCCCGCCGTGTTCCTGGGCGCGGAAGACGAGCTCCAGATCTGGGTGGAGTCCGCTGACCAGGTGGACTTCTCGAACTCCGCAACCATCTTCGAGCTGGAAGTCCACGTCACGCAGGTCTGAAGGGGGACCCATGCTGCCGATCCTTGGAAAGCGTCCGCGCCCCGTGCCTAAAGCGGTGGCCGCGCCCCGGCCGAAGCTCCCTCCCCACGCGCTGCAGCGGGCCCTGATCGACACCCGCGACTTCGAAGCCGGGGAGCCCTGGCGGGCCAACGCCGACGTGGTGGTCGCCCGCTTCCGCGTGCCCGAGGACGCCGCCTTCATCCTCGCGCCGCGGTCGCGGATGGAGATCTACCTCCGCGCCAAGGCGACCCACGGGGGCTACGACAACAGCTCCGGCTCCAGCGCCTACACCCTCACCGTCAACACGCCAGGCATCGTCGAGAGCAAGATGAAAAAGCCGGCCTTCCCCACCGACCGGCACCCCGAGGTCATCGCCTGGGCGGACAAGGGCTCGGGCTTCGTCCAGGTGCCGGTGCAGAGGGTGGACTACAACGCCGGCACGGTCACGCTCTCGGTGCCGGCCGGGGAGGCCTGGAGCGCGGTCGAGGTCTACTACCTGAGCGCGCAGGGCGAGTTCCGGCTCTACGTCGTCCGCGAGGGCGGCGGGATCAAGGACTGGATCCCCATCCACAACAACAGCTTCGCCGCCGTCCACACCCTGGACCAGAACTCCGCGGAGGAAGCCCTTTACCTTGGCAACCGCGCGGTCCTGGTCGAGGGCTTCCAGCTGGCGTTGGAGGTCCGCTCGCCCACCGAGGTCGACTGGAACGACCGCGCCCGTCACTACGTAAAGATCAGCGCCCTCGCGCTCAGAATCCCGGGCGCGGACAAGGACGAGCTGCGCCGGACCGCGCACCTGTACATGACGGGAGGGTTGTGATGCCGACCTACACCACTCAGGGCGACCAGTACGGCTACGAGTGGATGAACGCCGCGAGCCAGTTCAACGACCTCCTGAAGGAGTTTCTCCCCACCTTCGAGGAACTGGGGGACGTCTTCGGCTTCCTTCCTCAGGAGTCCCAACCCCAGACCATCGAAGTCCAGCCCGCGCCCAGGCCGTGG